>JAVBMM010000092.1:0-8000 GCA_031552425.1 Bacteroidales bacterium
AAGTTATCCTATTACTCCTGCAACAGAAATTATGCAAGAATTAGCTGCCAGAAAAGATCTGGGAGTTAAAGTAGTGCAAGCAGAAGATGAAATTGCGGGTATTTGTTCAGCAATAGGAGCTTCTTATGCAGGAAGTTTAGCGGCAACATCCACATCTGGACCTGGTTTAGCTCTAAAAGGTGAAGCTATAGGTTTGGCTGTAATTGCAGAATTACCTTTGGTGATTATTGACGTACAGCGTTCAGGGCCATCTACCGGAATGCCAACCAAAAGCGAGCAATCCGATTTAGCTCAGGCTTTATATGGAAGGAATGGAGAAAGTCCTGCAGTAGTAATGTCTGCAATCAGTCCCACAGATTGTTTTGATGCAGCATATACTGCTTCCAAAATAGCGTTGGAACACATGACTCCGGTTATTTTATTAACCGACGGATATATTGCCAATGGATCTTCTGCATGGAAAATTCCTGACTTAGACCAATTTCCGGAAATAAAACCTCCCTATGTACATACAGGTCTTCAAAATTGGAAACCATACAACAGAAATCCGGAAACATTGGTAAGATATTGGGCTGTACCTGGCACAGAAGGCTTTACACATCGTATCGGAGGATTAGAAAAAGATTATAATACAGGTGCTATTTCAACCGATCCTCAAAATCATCAATTGATGACTGTAACTCGTCAAGCAAAAATTGACAAAATAGCAGATTTCATTCCTGAACAAGAAGTTTTGGGAGATAAAGATGCAGATTTACTTGTCGTTGGTTGGGGTGGAACCTACGGACATCTTCATGAAGCTGTTGAAAAAATGCAAGAGGCAGGACAAAAAGTGTCTTTTACCCATTTTCGTTTTATCAATCCATTACCAAAAAATGCAGTTGAAATTTTATCGAAATACAAAAAAACAATCATTGTAGAGCAAAATAGTGGACAATTTGCGAATTTCCTGCGCTCAAAAGTTCCTAATTTCAACCCCTATCAATTCAACCGGGTGGAAGGGCAACCGTTTAATGTAGGAAGATTAGTAGAAGAATTTACAAAATTATTGAACCAATGATAGCAAAAGACATAAAATATACCCCAAAAGATTTTAAAAGCGAACAACTCGTTCGTTGGTGTCCTGGTTGTGGAGATCATGCTGTGCTTAATTCTTTGCACAAGGCAATGGCTGAATTAAATGTGGCGCCATACAATACTGCCGTGATTTCGGGTATTGGATGCTCTTCCCGCCTGCCATATTATATGAATACTTACGGTTTTCATACTATTCATGGACGAGGTGCTGCCATCGCCACAGGAGTTAAAGTTGCCAATCCGGAGCTTTCAGTTTGGCTGGCAACAGGGGACGGAGATTGTCTGGCCATAGGTGGAAACCATTTTATTCATGCTGTTCGCCGAAATGTAGACATCAATATCCTTTTGATGAACAATAAAATCTACGGACTAACCAAAGGACAATACTCTCCCACTTCCGCCAGAGGATTTGTTTCTAAATCTTCTCCATTCGGTACAATAGAAGATCCTTTCCGCCCTGCAGAGTTAACCATCGGCGCCCGCGGCCGTTTTTTTGCCCGTATCATCGATGTAGATCTTAAAAATTCTGCAGATGTTTTATTGGCTTCTGCCAAACATAAAGGAACATCTGTCGTAGAAATTCTACTTAACTGTCTAATCTTCAATGATGGAATATATGACAATATCACAGATAAATCCTGGCGTGCAAATCGTACAATTTTCTTGAAGCATGGCGAAAAAATGCTTTTCGGAGAAAACAATGAAAAAGGGCTTATACTTGATGGATTTGAAATAAAAGCTGTTACTATTGGAGAAAATGGTTATACAATAAACGACATTTTAGTTCATGATGCGCACACTATTGATCCGACCCTTCATTTGAAGCTTGGATTAATGGAAGGGGATTTACCTGTAGCATTAGGTGTTATTCGTGATGTAGAGGCACCAACATATGATAGTGAAGTTGAAAATCAAATCAGAGAAGTACAAACCAAAAAAACAACAAGAAAATTAGTTGATTTTCTTATGCAAGGAGAAGTTTGGGAAGTAAAATAAGACTAATAGACAAATAAATAAACTGTGATTTATTTACTTGTCTATTGTTTTTTCTAACATTCCTTTTGTTACGTTATACCGGAACTGCAACAATTTTTTTCCTTTTGCATATTGTCCTTTTACCAAGTAAAAAAAGAACAATAGAATAGAGGCACTCCATTTGATTCCTTCGGAAGAAATCCTTTTATAAAAAGATAATTTGGATACCGATAATGTACGGATACGTTCGCTCTTTCCGATAGAATAAGTCAATCTTTGAAAATGTTTTTCGGTCAATTTAGCAGCCGGAATATAATGATATATACCTGCTTCAGGAACATACCAGATTTTCTTGCCTAACCGGTCAAAACGGGAGAAGAGATCCTTTTCTTCAGCTCCTATCAAACTGTTCCCTTTTCTTCCTAAATCAGGGTTAAATAATCCAATTTGTTGAAATATCTCTGATTTATAACAAGCATTACCTCCACCTGGGTAACTACCATTTGTGAATGGTTTGGTTTTATTCCCTTTATATAAATAACCGGTAAGTAATATTTTTGTATAATGAGATATCCATTTCGGCGGAGTTACTTCATAATGAGGAATAATCGGCCCTCCCGCTGCAATTTCGTCAGGATGAGTTCGGAAAAAATCATCATATGCCTTTAAATATCCGGGGAAAACTGTTGCATCATCATCTACATAGACCAATAATTCCCCTTTACTTTCAATAATTCCCCGATTACGGGCATAAGATAATCCTTGTTGTTCTTCTTCCACGTATGTAAAAGAAATCTCAGGATATACTTCCCTAAATTTATCACAAAGTTCTTTGGTCTTGTCTGTAGAATTATTGTTTACCAAAACTATCTCGTAATGATCACGAGAATAATCCTGTAAAGCAATACTTTCCAAAGCCTGAAAAATATATTTCTCCCGGTTATAGGTACAAAAAATGACGGAAA
Source organism: Bacteroidales bacterium (assembly GCA_031552425.1). Taxonomy (GTDB): domain Bacteria; phylum Bacteroidota; class Bacteroidia; order Bacteroidales; family Azobacteroidaceae; genus JAISFI01. The sequence goes on from JAVBMM010000092.1 coordinate 3,018, forward strand.
AACGATATTTATCTATCATTTTTACGATTTTCAATATTGTCAACCGATTGTTTTTCTCGGTTGAAAAATAAGAACCAAACAAGAGATCCGATGAACAACAATAATAATATTCCTGATGAAACAGAAGTAATCAAGCCACAAATCTTCACACCATCATGATCGAAAACCATTTCTATTTGATGCTGTCCGGCAGGAACTACAAGTGCCCGCAACGTCCAATCAGCCCTATTTATAGGCACCCTTTTACCATCAATAAAAGCTTTCCATCCATGAGGATAATATATTTCTGAAAATATAGCTAATCCTTTTTGCTGGGAAGACGATTGATACATCATTTTATTAGGAGCATAAGAAATCATTTCTATTTTTGCTATTGAATCGGGAATAATTTTCAAATCACCCATATTAGAAGCAAATTTATTATCTAACACAGCTTCCGTTCTCGGATCTAAGAGGTCTAAAGCAGCAATTTCTTCATCTGCACTACCGACAAAGCGATATGAATTTACAAACCAAGCATTTCCATCATGTGCCGGATTATATATCGGAGCTTTAGATGGATCATATATGATATACTTCGTATTCAACATATTCAATGATGGGCATTTTTCCATTGTTTCCCGGATAGAATTTTCCGTAGCTCCTGCTCCTAAAGTATTTATAATTTGTTGTATTTCTCCGGTTAACCGTCTTTCTATCAAATCTTGATAGCGACGAAGTTTAGCTGCATGATACCCTCCGATTGATTTGTGATAATATGATGTATATGTCTCATTGAATGGATTATTTAGATTTAACACACGATAAGAAGGTGATTTATCTTGTAAAATAGCCTCATTAACAGGCATTTTTCTGTGTATTTGTTCTTTATATTTATGAGCAGTAATAAACTTTCCATTGTTTAAGTATCGTTTATCTATTTGCCACATATCGCATAATACTAATATTATCAGGAAAATAGAAGCTATTTTTAAGGCATTTTTTTTATTCTCAGACTTCAAATACCAAAATATTGTTCCGGCAGCGAGTAAAATAAAAATTAATGAACGTAAAGCGTCTGCCTGCAACAAACCTTTTCTGTCTTTTTCCAAAGCATCTAAATACCACATAGGCATTCCTTGCAATTCCGCATCTGTATGGAAATTAAAAAATACACCTGGCACGATCCATAATATGAGGCAAATTCCTCCTACTACACCGGTAGACCATATCAAAGCTTTCTTCAGTTGCTGCTTATCTGCTTTTCCAGAAAACAAATCTTTCAATGCCATTACTGCCAATATGGGAAAAATAAAAGCTGGGATAACCAATGTCATCGAAACTGCCCTGAATTTACTGTACATTGGGAAATGATAATACATAAAATCATTGAACCAAGCCAAATTTTTCCCCCAAGACAATATAATGAAAAAGACAGCAGCTCCAAGTAGCCACCATTTAATATCACTCTTAACTACAAAAAAGGAAAAGACAAAAAGTAAACAAACAATCGCCCCAAAATACACCGGACCAGAAGTGAAAGGTTGATCTCCCCAATATTCCCGTCCGTAATTAAACAATTGACTCGCAGCAGAACCGTCTATCTGTCCTGATTGAGCTTTCTGCACAAGGACTTTATACGATTCCGATTTTTCATTAAGGGGTTGAGATATTCCTCCCATCACATTAGGGATAAGCAATGACAATGTTTCCGCTTTACCATAACTCCATGCAAAAACATAATCTTTATCCAAACCATTAGAAGCATGAACAGAATTATTTTCTAAAGGAGTCAATTCTGTTTTTCCGCGAGTACTTTCTTTACTCAATTCTTCTGTTTCATATAAATTGGTAATATTCGTACCAATCGTAAACAGTAAAGCAACTAAAAAGATTCCACAACATAATGCCAAATGTTTATACGTTTTCTTTTCGACAGATGAAACAACCATATAAACAAAAAGGATTGCACAAAAGATTGCTGTATAATAAGTAATTTGAAAGTGATTCATTGTCACTTGCAAAGTGAGTCCGAAAGTAAAAAGAAGAAAGCCGGGTAAATATTTCTTTTGAGCGACAACATACATTCCGGCAAAAATCAAAGGAGCATAAGCCAATGTCCATAGTTTAGTAACATGTCCTGCGTCTATGATAATAAAGTTATACGAAGAAAATGTCACACAAATAGCCCCAAAGAAAGCTAAAAAAATATTGGCACCCAATACCAGAAATAATATATAAGAACAAATGAGCATGACAAATATTGGCCCCGAAGACCAACCCTGCATAAGGTTTATCAGCCCCGTTTTTATCCAATCAATGAAGTTTATCCCTTCTGAATAACCAGAAACTTGGTATGATGGCATGCCCGAAAACATGGAACCTAACCAACCTGAAGGTTTTCCGTATTCAGATAATTCTTTTGCCATTCCTTCATATTTTACCACATCTCCTTGAGGTAATTCCTTTCCTTCAAATGCCGGATAAAAATAAATAAATACAATGATAAAAAAACAGAGAATAGCTACTGCATGCGGCCAAACAGAAGTAAATAAAGACTTGAAATTTTTCATTACTGTAATAATTTTTATTCAATCCGACAAATTTAGTAATTTATCACTTGATTGCTACAATTTACCCGAACAACAATTCTCACAGAATAAAAATAATCGTATTTTTGTAACATGAAAGAAAAAACTCTTAAAGAAAAAACATTTTCTGGCTTAAGTTGGAGCGTTTTCGACAAACTTTTTCAACAAATATTTGTCTTATTTTGCAGTATTGCATTCGCCAGAATGATTGAGAAAGAGAGTTTTGGTCTACTTGGAATTTTAGCTATTTTTACGGGTATATGCAATATTTTGCAGGAAAGCGGATTTTCTGCTGCTCTAATTAGGAAAAAAAACGTTTCTCAGTCTGAATATATTACTGTTTTTTATACAAATATTGTTATTGGTATTGTATTATATATTTTATTATTTTTCACAGCGCCTTTTATTAGTTCTTATTATAATCAACCAATCATTACTCCATTATCCAGGGTGTTATTTTTATCATTCCTATTCAATTCTTTCGCAGTCGTACAAAATGCCAGACTGATAAAAGATATTAATTATAGATTTATCACCAAAAACAATATTATTGCTACTATAGCATCATATTCTATTGCTTTAATTTTAGCTTATTTTGGCTTTGAATTTTGGGCTCTTGTGGCACAAATAGTACTGATTTCACTTATAAAAACATGTAATTTTTGGATATTCAGCAAATGGAGACCATCTGGTTCCTTTAGTTTTAAAGTTTTGAAAGAATTTTTCTCTTTCAGTTCAAAGCTAATGATCAGTAGCTTATTAGGAACCTCCATGGCCAATATTCCACAAAATATTATTGGGAAAAATTATTCCATGGGAATCACTGGACTTTATAATTATGCCAATCGAATGATCAATACTGTTTCCGATTTCCTTGCCGGAACAATTCAAAGTATACCGTTTCCCATTTTATCTACCATTGAAGATTTAGAACGTTGGAAAAGAATTTATAGAAAATTTGTCCGGATTAAAGCTTTTATCGTTTTTCCTTTATTTATTGGAATGATATTGCTATCTAAACCTTTTGTCATTTCTGTGCTAGGTGAGGTATGGATAGATTCCTACCCTATTCTACAACTTTTATGTATTGGAGGCATATTTTCTGCTTTAGACACATCGAATGGTGATATTTTAAGAATTAAAGGTAAATCAGGGATTATCTTATCATTTGTTATATTTCAAGCTATATTAATGATCTGTTTAATAGCTGTTATTCTCTTTCTAAAACTAAATTATTTGTATCTCATTGCGGGTATTATTTGTTCAATTTTAATCAAGCTTATTGTAACAACGATCTATTCTAATAGACTCATTCAATATACATTGATCGAGCTCTTCAAAGATTTATTGCCTTACCTGACTATTTCTCTTTTCTCTGCCTCACTTAGTTATTTATTAAATTATATCATCTTCAATCAACTATTGCTTTTATTTTGTCAAGGAATCTTATTTTTTTCTGTGTATATAGGACTTTTACATATTTTAGGCTCAACAATAGTAAAAGAGACTTTCAACATAATAAAAAACGGTAAAAATTCAATCGCATGAAATTAGCAAAATTATTAGTTCCCGGATGCATATATTACCCTATCATAAAAATACATAAATCACTGATTTTAAGTCGGTTAAAAACCCGTATCTTGAATTACTATAATTCAGTCCCTTCTAATCAATTGGATCAAGGGAAAAAAGATGCTTTGGCATTTTTAAAAAAATATCCTATCTCTTATTTTCCTTATCCTTTCATGTTACAATACAAAAAAGAAAAAATCTCAGTTCAATGGGATGATAAAAAACAACTTTTTTATGTATGGCACAAACAAACACACAAATTATATCTAAAAAAAAGGTATACGGAAGAAAATGCTAGAGGATATTATAATTCTTTATTAATAGAGCAAGATAAAGCATCATCACATTGTTATTTTTCTTCCAATTTTAATATTAATGCGGGTGACATCATTGCTGATGTCGGAACCGCAGAAGGGAGCTTTGCTCTGGATGCATTAATACAAAATGCAGGATTCGTTTACCTGTTTGAACCTGATCAAGAATGGATTGAACCTCTTAACGCCACCTTTGAACCATGGAAAGATAAAGTACAAATTATCCATAACTTTGTTTCTAATAAAAATGACAATGAGAATGTGTCTTTAGATATCTTTTTCAAAGAGAAAAAAGTACCGGATATATTAAAGATTGATGTGGAAGGAATGGAAGAAGATGTTTTAAACGGAGCTTCTCTCCTGATAAAAAAACACTCATTAAAAATAGCATTATGTACTTATCACAAACATGATGATTATGTTAAATATACAGAATTGCTCAATAAAGAAGAATTTGAAATAACTACTCCCGAAAATTATATTTTAATGATCGATGATAATCTAAAACCTCCTTATTTTAGAAAGGG
>JAVBMM010000070.1:0-8371 GCA_031552425.1 Bacteroidales bacterium
CATATTCAATAGACTTACTTTTTACTTTTATTCCATTGCTATTATATTCTTCATGTAATAGTAAAAGCCCCCTGTCTTGCTCTTTAGATGAATATGGACAATAAGCCGTTCTCTTCTCTTGAATAACTGCAAGCGGAGATTCATCCATATAGCCATTATCAAAATTAGAAAATTGATACCTGGTAAAAGAATCATCTTCCCGTTTTTCTATTACTTCTGTATAACCCACATGACTCCCATTAGCATTATTACAAGATGGCAATACAGAATAAGATGTAAATGCTTTCATTTTTGTTCTGGAATCCCTATCATTATAAGCATATACGATATAATCATCAAAATGATATTTTACCTGACCACCTAACACTCCACTTGAAACATCTCCATATTCTTTATTTTCAAGATAATCTGAATTGTAAAAATATTCTTTGATAGATGCCGGTTGTTGTTGGTTCGGAAGATAATTTTTTATACTTTTTATTCTAAGTCCACCTGCAATCTGGTCACTTGTATATTCAATACAAGGCATTTCCCATCTAAGTTCCCGTAATTGTTTCCTGTAAGTATGAGGCTCAAATTCAAAATCAGTATATCCTCCTGTCGGATAAATGATCCTGTTAATTGTTCCATATCTTGAAACAGAGGTATTAGGGTTTCTGTCATTGTAGTAGTTCTGATAATTATTGATATTTGCATCTGTGGCATTGTAAAAACCCCAATGATCCGTTTTATTTGATAAATATCCGGGTAGCATTTCCATGTTATCATATTCAAAGATATAAGGATTTTTTTCCGATTCTTTAACTTTAAGCAAGGTTAATCGTTGGGTAGGAGTATCAGTATAGGTAAAATCAATTTTTTTTACTATATCATTATTACTGTTTTTTATGGTAATGCTATCTAGTTTATAATCTTTCATCACATTCTTCCAACCAAGATACATACGAGTCGGAGTGTTTACCTTTAAAAATGGCAAAAACGAAGCTTCCCACGACACATAATTTCTTTTCCAGTTGTAATATTGCCAAGCATAAATCTCATTTTTATAATTTAAGTCTTTAATAACACTTCTGTCGAATAAAATTGATCCATGATTTGTCTCTATTTTCCTTAAATAACTTGCAGAGATCAGATTTCCTTGATAACAAGTACTTATCGAAGTGGTATTACTTGAAGTATTACACCTAGTTCCCAGAAAATCATCATGTTCCGTTGAATTTCCTAGATTTTTATAAACAGCAATATACAGTTGATGTGTAAATATATATACATTATCCTGATCTTTCAGTTTTTCATAAATAAAATTAATTTCCTGTTTATTTTTCAATATAATTTTTGTTAAATACCATGTTGTAGCTAACCAGTTCGATTTTGCTTGATCAAAAAAATCAATGGAATATTCTATTGCATTAACAGTCCCCCCAAAAACATATTTAGTTCCATCTTCCGAAGTAATTGTAAATCCACTAAAAGAAGGTGAGTATCCTTGATTTGTTGCTCTTGTATAGGGTGCAGAAAACGGAATGGGGATAAATGTTCCATTAAATTCCACTTTTATCGGTTTATCGCATTGAACCATCCATTTGCGTTCATGGTTCAAGTAAAATTTACCACTATATCCTAAAAAATTAAAAGAAAACTCATCCGGTTCTGTATCTTTATTGATTGAAACGTCTGTATTTTGTGCTACTCCACGAAGACGATCCCGTTGACCCCAGGAATTGGTATTTAATACCTTATAATAGTAATAAAATCCGGCATTTGCTCCACCTGCATATTTGGGATTATTTGACTCATCCGGCATATCTCTGACTACACGTGTAATTAATCCCCCCGATTTAAGTGTCCAGCCTAAACCTACCCATCCCGGCTTCTGGTCAGGATGTACACCGGATGCATGGTAACTCAGTTCTATAGGCAAGTCTACATCGTATACTTTTTCTTGGTATAAGGGAATATTGATTGACGGAACTCCCGTATAATGGGAAACAGGAATTTCTCCATAAAGCCCCAAGCTTGCAACATTAGGGCTTACGGCTGATTTAGGTCTTTTTGGAAATTGCGAATATGTGGAGATGTTTATCAATAAAAACGACAATAATATCAACTTTTTCATAACTTTATCTTTTTAAGATTACTTCACTCACTCCATAACTATCTTCCAACCATATATTGAGAACATATTCTCCACGAAGATAAAGGCTCATGTCGATTTGACGGGAAGATATCCCCTCCGGAAGCCGTCCCCAGTTTTCAGCCTTGATCAGCCGTCCCTGCCGGTCGCTCAACTGCATCTTGACATTGGCAGGCCGAGGGAGGTAAACTTCTAAATCCAAATGATCGATTACCGGATTGGGATAAAGGTTGTATGTAAATCCATACCAGGGATTGTTCGGATCATATCCGGTTGGATGACTACCATGAGCTCTTTCCTCTTCTAGTAAAGCCTGGTTTTCCGGATCATTTTCCAAGTAGGTATGCTTTTCCGGCGGATAGAAAAAAGCCGTATGAAAAAATACTTCTTCCGAATCTTTCCGGTCAATTACGCTTTTCACCGTTTCAAACACAGGATAACGATAGCCTTTTGCATACCAGCGGCAGGTTTCTATCCCGTATATGATACTGTCTTGTGCCAAACGCATATCTATGCTGTCTGTCCGGACAAAAAACGGTTGCTTTTTCAACTTTTTTTGTGACAAAGGAAGCGTGGTTTCTGCCATCCATTTTACCGTCCGGGTCCGTAAAACATTCCACAAAGTGTCTTTATTTGGCAAAACCAATGTTCCGTAAGCATCGGCAATGGTTTGATTAGTACCCATAGAAGATAAATATAATCGTTCACCATAGATACCTTCTCCGGAAAAATGGGTCTTGATCTGGTCTTTGTAATGGAAAGGAAAATGCAAAAGCACTTCCGGACTGGCATAACGCATCAAAGTTGTAGGATTTTCATAACCTAAGCAAAACAAACTATCGCCCGAAAGCCTATAACGGTACATGGTTTGATGCTCTGTCCCGGTAAGCAGACTATCCCTGCCCCAAAGACTATATTTCAAATGGTATTCCGGATTTTCTTCCTGTAAACGGCTGAAATCCCACAGTACATTTTCCCCGGAACGTCCCGGGTCTTTATATTTTACTTGTTGTTTGATCACTTCATCTCCAGAACGGTACATATTTAAATTATTTTGGAGAATCTGTTGGGTAAAACCCGTTGTCCAGCAAAGTAAAAACAATGGAATAATTACTAATCGTTTCATGATATGGTTTTATTATTTTCCTTATAAGAATGTTTCTAAAGTTTAATTAGCACACAGAACATTACATATTTATAAATCACTGAAATTCATAAAAATGAAAACAATACTTTGTATTATTAGCGACTATTGTAATCACTTTTTATTGTTTAGTGTAATATACGTGAATAATGTATTGAAAATGATTTGTACGATTAAGGTTGTCCATGTCTTTTATGTCAAATCCTGAAGTTCCTCCGGAATAATTACCATCCAGATCATACCAACAGGAATATCTTCCGTTGTTTGTTTCATTCCCCCAAGATTTATCGTTGTTAGAGCCATTGAATGGAATGACCTCGGATTGACTGTAAAGAAAACCTTCAAATTTTATAATAATACCTGTTTTTGTAAAAGGTACATTGAAATGTTGGTTAGTCCATCCTGTAACTGTTCCGGTTAATGTTCTTTGATAAACTTCTTTTCCATCTATCCATTTTTGACCTGTTTTTTGTTCGGAATTAGAATAATCCAAGGGTTTGGGAATCATTGGTGTCGCTTTCAATACACTGTTTTCATCACGGGATATCATGTAAGGTTCGCCATTGGTTCCTTTAACTGCTATGGCTACTCCCTGTTGAGAAGAACCACTTTGTCCGTTACTACCAAAAGATATAATTCTGTATGTACCCGTAGGAAGTCCTTCCGGTTTATTGGTAGTTGCCGAACCCACAAAAGCTTTCCATGCACTGTTGGTACCCAGTATTTCGTAGAAATTTGTCAAAGAAATAGGTGAATCTGTTGACCTGTCTTTTAATTTAATATCCTCAATATTAGCATTGGCTAAAGTTGAAACCTGGTCTGTAGTAATGATTTCTTTATTATTATAATATACCTTACCCGCAGAAATCTTGATTAAATCATCTAAAATTTCTATAGTAGAAGCATTTTGTGCATGAGTGGCAATGCTACAGATTAAAAATACAATTAATGAGATGATGTTTCTTTTCATGGTGATTTATTTTTTAAAGTTTATATGATCATATGAATGACTGTTGAAAATTTACAATATTTTAACTTGCTCATTTAATCAAGTAATTTAAGCCATTCTTATACATTAAGCATACGGGTAGTGGGTTTTCAAATGAATTTTATGGTGTAAAAATTATAAATTTTAGTATAATAACACCACAAATATATTAATAAAAATGAAAAATACAACAATTCACTTAAAATTCACCATATATATTATCGCTCTATTCAGTGTTCACAGCGAGTTGATAGAGCCTAACTGTTACATAGTAACTTCACCGCTTGTGAAGCAAGCCTAACAGGGGGAAAGCAACTCTAACCTCCTAATAACCTTTTCTTATCTTTACAATTTTTTCTTAACAAAAAAATCTAAAGTCGATGCAAAAATTTTGACCAATTGATAGTAATATTTTGACTTATTTAAAAACCAAAACACTATGAAAGAAAAGAAATTTGTTAGTTATCATGATTCAATCAACCGTATCACAGAAAATTTATCCGGCATTTCCGAGAGTTTATTCAATTCCGGCACACAAAAGGGTATAGTACAAGATGTATTTTCCCCGGATGTACACGAAAAAATATTAGATTTGTTTTTAGAGATAAATATATCATTTGTTTCCCGCCTGAACCGGATTATTGCCGATGATATAAAAAGAAAAACAGATAAAAACTTTGAAACCAGAAGAATGGAAAAGGTTACAGCTTATATTTGTTCGAATTTCAGTAAAAAAATCAATGAAGCTTCAATCGCCGAACGTTTTGGTTATTCCACCGGCCATTTTAGTCGGGCTTTTATTAAAATAAACACTTGTACTTTCTCTGTTTATTTGAAGAAATTCAGAATAAAAGAAGCGGAAAAGATGTTAAAAGAGACTAATTTACCCGTTGCAGAGATCGCATATTGCTGTGGGTATAGTGATTGCAGTTATTTTATCAGGAATTTCAAGGAAATGACAGGTAAAACTCCTACAACATTCCGGTCGGAAAGCCTTTTTTATTTTTGAGCGTATGTACGTGTTGCTGCGTGCGTATGTACGGAAATTTATATACGTATGTAGAGAAAATTACGTCGTATGTAAAATAAGCTACATACGTATGCAGTTGGGGTAAATAGTGATTTAAAAAAGGAAAAAACCTGAAAGATTTTTTTCAGGTTTTTTATTGAAACTTTTTGCCTTGATGCAAAAAAGGTTCAATTTAATTTTCTGTGTTTTATAAATTTTATATTCCTTTTTTGTAGCGCCAAAAAAGGAATCAAAAAAAGCGCTTCGTCAAAACGAACTTGCTCAATCACTATGCTCTTTCGCTTCAACAGCGTTTTGACAGTAAGGTATTATTTAAGAGTTTCGAGTTTGATGTTTCGGATTTTTTCCTTGAGTTTGGGACCAGGACTGAAGATTATTCTTTTCTTTTTAATCAGGGAAACATCAAAATCATCGGGATTTTCTACCCCATCTCCCCGTAAGGATATGCGGAGGCTTCCCATAGACCCGAGGCTAACGCTTTTTCCCATCACCAACAGGAAGGGAAGGAATTCCATGAAGTTTTGCAAAACGCTCAGGATATCTCCATAGGTGGTGGTAGATCTTCCGGAAATTTGCTCTGCAATAGTATCCAGGTCCACTTTACCTTCGTGTACGGCAGCCCCATAAAACTTAAACTCAGAGGGATTTTGAGGATTTTTTCTTTTGATTAATTTGACTTTCATAGTTAGTTTTTTAAATTGTTAAAAATTAATTTTACTCTTTGATTGCTGCAGTCAATCAATTTCAAGTGCAAAGGTAAAATGAAAAGTTTCAAACCAAATAGTAATTTTTTGATCAATGAATAGTAATTTTTTGACTAATTTGAGTTATGGTCGCTCTACCGTTTTTGGAGGCATACCTAACGGCATGCCTGCTTTTTTGAATCTTTTTTCTACCGAGCGATAATGCCTAACGGCATATTCTTAATTTTTCATTATTCATTCTCTCTGTTCACCGTTAACGGTTCGAAGAGCCTCACAGGGAGAGATAGCTACCTTCACCTAATTGTAACAAAAAGTATTATCTTTGGTGAAATTTTAAATTTACTTTCGGCATGAAAATCATTTCATACAATCTTAACGGCATTCGTGCTGCTCTTGTAAAAGGACTTGCTACATGGATGGAAACAGAAAATCCTGACATCTTTTGTTTCCAGGAAACAAAAGCTCAACCGGATCAAATAGACAGGATTTTATTCGAAAGTATGGGATATCATTGCCTTTTCAATTCTGCTGAGAAGAAAGGATATAGCGGAGTAGCTGTACTTTCAAAAAAAACACCTGATTATTACTCATTTGGTATAGGAAATGAGGTTTTTGACAGGGAAGGACGTGTTATCCGCACGGATTTCGGAGATACTACGATTGTTTGTGCCTATATTCCATCAGGAACTACCGGAGAGATCAGGCAATCTTTCAAAATGGAGTTTCTGGAAGCCTTTACCAAATACCTGCAAGAATTACGCAAAGAACGCCCTAAGTTTTTAGTCTGTGGAGATTTCAATATATGCCATAAAGCCATAGACATCAATCATCCGGAACGTCATACCAATGTATCCGGTTTTTTGCCGGAAGAAAGAAAATGGTTTGATCATTTTATCGACTCCGGAATGGTCGATACTTTCAGAGAATTCAATAAAGAAGCGAACCAATACAGTTGGTGGAGCTTTCGCGCCGGATCAAGAGCAAAAAATTTAGGTTGGCGTATCGATTATCATATCATAACGGAAGCTTTAAAACCTCAACTTAAAGCTGCGGCAATCATGCCCGAAGTAATGCATTCCGATCATTGTCCTGTAGTAGCCGAATTATCAGAAGTATAATTCATATATATCATCCGCATAGCATTTAATATAGCCAGCAGGGCAACGCCGACATCAGCAAAAACAGCTTCCCACAAGGAAGAAATGCCTTCTACTCCCAATATCATAATGGCTAATTTTACACTGAATGCAAATATGATATTCTGCCAAACTATTCGTTTGGTGGCTTTTCCGATTTTAATGGCTACAGGTATTTTGGAAGGTTCGTCATTCTGAATCACAATATCAGCAATTTCTATCGCAACATGGCTACCCAAACCTCCCATGGCAATTCCGGCGTCACTGGCTGCTAATACAGGAGCATCATTGACTCCATCTCCTACAAAAGCAACACTTTCTCCATTTCGTTTAATCGCCATGACCTGATCCAGTTTCTCATTCGGAAGAAGATCTCCGAAAGCTTGTTCTATACCCAAGAAATTTGCCACCCGTTGAACTACGGAATTTTTATCTCCACTCAGCATGGTGACTTTTATTCCCTGTTTTTTCAATTCCTCTATGGTTTGCTTTGCATCTTCTTTTATTTGATCTGCAATGGTGATATATCCGGCAAACTGACCATCGACAGCAACAGCTATGACCGTATCAAAAGTATCTTCAGGAGAAATATCGTATGAAACATTAAATCTATCCAGCAATTTCATATTTCCTACCAATAAATTTCTTCCGGAGACAACTCCTTTCAATCCGAAACCGGGGATTTCTTCTACATCTTCCGTTAAAATGGAATTATCAGGAACTCCCACATACTCGGCAATGGCAGTCGCCACAGGATGAGTAGAAACATTTTCCAAGACATTGACTTCCTGTAAAAGCTTTTTCTCATCAAAACCAGCTTGAACAACCACCTTTTTTACTTTAAAAACACCTGCTGTCAAAGTCCCCGTTTTATCCATTACCACATGCTTGAGGGAAGCCATGATGTCTACATAATTACTTCCTTTGAATAAAATCCCGTTTTTAGAAGCAGCTCCTATGGCCCCGAAATAACTCAACGGAACAGAAATGACCAATGCACAAGGACAAGAAATCACGAGGAATATCAATGCTTTATAAAACCATTCGGAAAACACATACGGCTGGACGAAAAGCATCGGGACAAAACAAATTAGAACAGCTGCCAGAACCACCGCAGGTGTATAATAACGGGAAAACTTACGGATAAAAAGTTCTGTCGGCGCTTTTTGTTCCGTAGCATGCTGTACCAACTCCAAAATTTCGGACAACTTACTGTCTTCATAGGGTGCAGTTAC
>JAVBMM010000115.1:0-16070 GCA_031552425.1 Bacteroidales bacterium
CCAGACCCATTGATGATGGTAACTGTTTTGGGTTGTAATCCCATTAGCTTTTTGATAGCTGAAGAAGTATTTCCTTTGGCTTTTTCTTCCAATAATCTCCCTAATAAAATAAAAGCAATGATAACACTGGCTGCTTCAAAATAAACATGTGGATGAATACCCTTTGACTGCCAGAAATCGGGAAATAAGATATTGGATAGACTAAAAAAATAGGCAATTCCCGTACTGAGTGCTACTAATGTATTCATATTGGCCGAATGATGTTTCAACTGTTTCCACGCATCAATAAAGAAATCTCTACCCAGCCAAAAAACAACAGGAGTTGACAGAATGCACATGATTTCGTTGGCATAAGGCATATCCATGAATATCATTCCTATAATGACTATAGGTACAGATAAGATAATAGCCCAGATGGTACGAAATTTCAATTTTTTATATTTTGTAGCGTGAGCTTGTTCTATTTCATCCGAAATATCATCGTGAATGTCAATCAAGAGATCATACCCGGCTTTTTGTACAGCTTCCCGTAATAGTTCTGGAGATATTTGAAGAGAATCGTATTCAACAATAGCTGTCGCTGTAGCATAATTTACAGATGCTGTAATTACTCCTGCTTGTTTGTTGAGTGTTTTATCGACTCTTCCGGCACAAGCTGCACAACTCATGTCCAATACAGGAAAATTCTTTTTTACAATTTTACTTTTAGACATCACTATTACATTTGTTTTATAACGTAAAGACTAGGATAATAGTTTTTTCTAATTGCTATTCATACTGGATATGTAGCTGAGTTCAGCCGGAAATAAATATCAAATATTTTCTTTTAAAACTTATTTTGATTTGTAATTAATGTGAATCAAATGATTGTAACATATTTTCCTCCGGATTTTTTCCCTTGATATAAATTTTTCGTAGATTTTCCTGGTTTGTTTTGTAAATATAAAAATCTGAAGAGTGGCGTTTACTATCGGATAATTGTGTTTGTGCAAATAAGGTAGAGAATACAAACAATGAGATTAAAATGAAATGTGTTTTCATCACAAGTGGCATTAATATGGTAGTTCACAAATTTATGTATAAATTTTGGTATAAAAAACAATCTACATACCAAGGGATATGCAGATTGTCTAATTAGGGTTCATTTTTAGGAAAATTAGTAACCGATTGTAAAACGTTCTTTGTGGTGCGCCGGAATGATTAATTCATCAATCATTGCTTTGGCATAATCTTGTACGGATATTTTGCTTTCACTTTTATTATTTATAATTAAGTCATCTTTGCCAAGGCGGTAACGCCCTGTTCGTTCACCCTTTTCCAGTGAACCTGCCGGAGAGAAAAATATCCAGTCAATATCTTTTTCGTTCATCAGGGTATTTAAATAAAATTCACCGAGTGATTTTACTCCACCCATTATTTCCTGCGGAATGGCACCGGAGTCAACAACACGCAATCCTGGAGCAACGAACAATGTTCCAGCGCCACCTACAATCAACAAACGTTTTACGCCAGCATTTTTCACTCCTTCAAGAATAACTGAATATGTTTTCAATGTTTCCTCATAAATATTTGGATTCGTCCAGCCGGGATTGTATGCGCTGATAACAGTATCAACTCCTTTGGCAATATCAGTTACATTATTAGCAATCGAAACATCAACCTTTACAATCGTCAAGTTTGGGTGGGCGATTTTGATACTTTCCGGGTTGCGGACTACGGCTATAACTTGAATACCCCGGTTCAATGCTTCATTCAGGATAGCAGATCCTACAAATCCACTTGCTCCTATTAATACGATTTTGTTCATTGTTGTACTATTAAAATGGTTTGTACTTTGATTTACGATACAAAAGTACAACTCTTTCTAGCTAGAGAACGGATAGAAAAAGGGATAAAACTGATAGATTTAGGACATCCGTTGCCTTTTGAATTCAGCAGGACTCAATCCGGATTGTTCGCGAAAAAATTTACTAAAATTAGTAGGTTCCTCAAAACCCAAGGAAAAAGTGATTTCTTTTATACTATGGTTGCTGTAAACTAATAATCGCTTTGCTTCCAGTAAAATACGGTCATCAATAAATTGTTTAGGTGTTTTCCCAACAGCGATTTGTAAGGCTTTAGAAAGTGGCTTGGCTGTTATGTTCATTTGTTCCAGATAATCATTGACCTTATGCAAAGATTTATAATGTTGCTCTACCAATTCTGCAAATTGTAGGGCAATTTTGTGTTTTAGATTTTTTATCTGAATGATATTTTTGCTGAATTGACGTTCCCCTTGAATGAGAAATGCATTTAAATAATTATGGATAAGGTTGGATTGGAAAATGTCATATTGTTGATGAAATTCTTTTTTCATCATTGCCCAAAGGTTTTTCAATTCTTGATTTATAACAATAGGTGTATTGTTTGCAAAGGGGTTGAATAAGTGTAATTGTTTCATTAGGAAGATATCGTTATCACAACGATTGAAAAAGATATCGGTAAAGAGAATAATTTGTCCACAATATGAAGAAGAAGTGTCGAAGCTGACGACTTGATTTTTAGCAATGAATATTAGTTGTCCGGCAACTATTTTAATGGGGTTGAAATCTATGATTTGTATCGATTCACCTGATTCAATCCAGATAATTTGATAAAAATCGGTACGATGTGGTACGCCACTAATCCGCCTTTTTGTTTGGGTAATTGCAGACAGATCTTTTATCTCAAATTCAAAAGAAGTAGATGCGTTGAACGAATAATATTTCATTGTATTGATTTTGCTTTTACAAAGATAAAACTCAGTGGCTGTAATCAAATATTTGTATTTCTGTCCCGATTTTTCTTTCAATCGCTTTTTTTATCTGTTCAGCGTGAGGACATGAAAACCCAATAGGTGTTCCTTTTATCATGCAAGATGCCAATGCAATAGATTCAGCACCCCTGTCAACCATTAGTTTTGCACGACTCACGGCTCGTTTACCGGGACAACCTCCACAAGAAACAAATCCAATGACTTCAACAGATTTTATTTCTTGAAACACTCCTTTGCCTTCCGATGCTACCTTTAGACAAGTGCTGCCAGGACATAAATCTTCTGTTTGTTGGCAACGAATAATTCCCACTTTTTTCATGATTACAATCGATAGAAATATTATTATTCTGTGCAAATTTAAGAAGTCATAATTATTTATACAACTGAAAATCGTCAATTTACTCTTTAGGACAAGTTTTTCTTTATATACTTATTTAACTTTATGTCTTTAATAAATTGTATTTTTGTATTTAAACTAAATAATTTGCTGGTGAATTTACCCATATAAATTGTAAATTTAACTATGCTGAAAAAGAAAAATCATGAATATAGAGGAATTACGGGAATATTGCTTATCACTGAAAAATGCTACAGAAGATATGCCGTTTGAAGACGAATATCTTATGTTCAGGATATTTGGTAAATGGTTTGCTGTAATTCCGTTGAATGACCTGGAGTTAAAGGTATTTGTAAAATGTGACCCTGCCAAAGCCACTGACTTACGTGAACGTTATACCAGTGTGGAAGCAGCTTGGCATTTCAATAAAAAATACTGGAACAGCATTATTTTAAATCAGGATATGGACGACGAAACTGTGAAATTTTGGATTTTGCATTCGGTGGAAGAAGTAGTTAAAAAGTTGCCGAAGAAAATACAATTGGAATATTTTGGAAAGTAAATAATCTGATGTACACTAACACTATTGTCCCTAAATCGAAAATGTGGAACCTGTGGCATGGCTGCCATAAGTTAAGCGCAGGTTGCCAGCATTGCTATGTGTACCGTGGTGATGCCAAACGTGACATTGACAGTACGATTGTAGCGAAAACGAAAAGCTTCGATTTGCCTGTTCAGAAAAAACGGAATGGTGAATACAAGATTCCTTCAGGAATGTTAGTATATACTTGCTTTACTTCCGATTTCTTCGTGGAAGATGCCGATGCGTGGCGCGCCGAAGCATGGAAAATGATACGTTTGCGTAACGATTTGAATTTTATGATGATCACCAAACGCATCGACCGTCTGCACGAATCGTTGCCTGCCGATTGGGGAGACGGCTATGAGAATGTGACGATTTGTTGTACTATCGAAAACCAAGACCGTGCGGATTATCGCCTGCCAATTTATAAGGCCTCCCCAATAAAGCACAAAATTCTTATTTGCGAACCACTATTGGAACGGATTGACTTGCACCCTTATGATATTGGTTCGTGGGTGGAACAGGTGGTCGTTGGCGGTGAATCGGGTTACAATGTTCGTCCCTGCAATTTCGATTGGGTAATGGAATTGCATGATATATGCATAGAAAGTAATGTTTCGTTTTGGTTCAAACAAACAGGGGCAAAGTTTATAAAAGACGGACAGTTATACAATATCAAACGACAATTCCAACATTCGCAGGCACGGAAAGCGGGGATAAATTTTGGATAAAGCTTTATTTCTTCATCGCTTTAACTTTCATTTCCTGTGGCATTTTTTCAACGGCATACCGTAACGCCGTTCGTGGCATGGTGGCTTTGTGTTTCATTACAAAGTTGAATACTTCTTCCTGATGTGCTTCACTGGCGGCTTTGAGCATCCAACCGTAGCCTTTCTGCACTAAATCATCTTTATCATGAAGTACTGTGGTTGCAATTTCAAAAATATTATTTAGAAATAATCCTTTACGGGCAGGAATAATGAGGGTAACAGCAGCAGCGCGGCGTACCCAACGGTTACTGGATGTTGCCCATTTTTTCAAATAGGAAATATATCCCGGATACATTTCGACAAATTCGCCGATAGTGTGATTGCACAATGTATCGCACGAAGCCCAGTTATCTACATAGTTTTGCACCCATCGCTCAAAAGTTTCAAAATCGCTTTCTTCATATTGCTTGTGTAAGGCGTAAGACCACTCGCAGGCAACAAACGATTCTTCCATATATCCCGATTCCCACAGTTCTTCACAAAAAGCCAGTATTTTCGCTTTGGGTTGGTCTTTAATTTCCTTGAAAAACTCTTTCCCTATTTTATTGACAACGGGAACTTTTACACCATAAGCCTTAATTTCTTCTTTGAAAAAATTTTGCGCAGTGCTCTGTGTTTTTTCATCTACACTATTTTTAAGTTCCTGGCGTACTTGTTCGAGGATTGTTTTCATATTTTTGATCTGTAAAACACAATTCTGTATCATGAGTTCATTTTAAGATTCTCTAATTCAAGTTCTAATAGTTTTTTCTTTCGCCAAATACCACCGCCATAACCGGTAAGTGTACCGTCTGCTCCAATGACTCTATGACAAGGTAGAATAATGGAAATCTTATTTTTCCCGTTAGCATTGGCAACTGCTCTTACGGCTGATGGCTTTCCCAGCCGTTCGGCCTGCTTTGCGTAAGTCGTAGTAGAACCATATGGTATTTGTAGTAATCCGCTCCACACTTGCTTTTGAAACTCAGTACCTACTAAATCCAGTGGGATGTCAAACTCCTGAAGTTCTCCTTTAAAATATTGGTCTAATTGTTTTCGAAGTATACCGAAGTAAACATTTTCTCCCTGTACAAGTGGGGCTTTCAGCGAGGTAGTCAGTTGTTTTAATTCCTGTTCCAACAGTTTATAATCGGCAAACTCAAACATACATATTCCCTTATCGGTTGCACCGGCTATCATGGTTCCCAAATCCGTTTCAATGCGGGTTATGTTGACAATCCGTTTGTTTTTACTAAGAATAGGAGATGTTCCGATAATATTTTTGAACATACTATTGAATCCACTCAAGGAATCGTATCCTGAATCATAGGCAATATTTGTTATGTTTTGTCCAGACTGGACCCGTTGAAAGGCATTGTTTATATGGTACATTCGTTGGTAAGCATGAAATGTTAGCTTATAGTTTTTCAAAAACCAACGGCGAACCTGATTTGGTTCCAATTCCAGATTTTGAAGATCGATATCCTTTAATTTTATAGTGGGATTATCATCCATATATTTTAATAACCGGCTGATATTTGAAGGTGGATTTCCTAATTTTTCTAACGGTTTGCATACTTTGCATGGTCTATAACCGTTAAGCATGGCTTTTTTTGCAGAAGGAAAAAACTCTACATTTTCCAATTTGGGCTTAGCTGGACAGGTCGGGCGACAGAATATGCCAGTCGTTTTTACTCCTACTATGAAAACGCCTTCAAAAGAAGGGTCTCTGTTAATAAACGCCCTGTAAAATATTTCTCTTTCCGATTCCATGCAACGTTGTAGATTTTTTATTTTACTGCAAAGGTATAACTCTATCGTTTTGCATGCAACCGAAAAATTGACAAGTTCGTTTATTTATGCAATTTTTTGTATTTGGATTGAAAAGATAATAGGAGATTTTAGGGATTGGCGGTCAATCAAATTTCTTTTGTGTTGAAAGCGGCAGAAATACCATCTTTTTTTGGCAATTGTGCGAATATAATAGCAGTAATAATAGAAATGATACCCACACAAATAAATGACCCATGAAATGCAAATAAATGATTTGTAATGTCTTGTGCCTTGACTATGTCGTTAAACATGGTTAGTAAAGCAGCCGATAAGGCAACTCCAAGGCTCATCGCAAATATCATAATCATTGATAAAAGACTATTGCCACTGCTGGCTTGCCGGGTTCCTAAATCTTTTAAGGTGATACTATTCATGGCAGAAAATTGAAGCGAGTTAATACCCCCAAATATAAACAACATAATAGATATTACCCACAAAGGTGTAGCGTTTGATACCAAACTAAAAGAAGCCAGCGTAATACCCAATGTTATGGTATTGATAAGTAAAGTATTTCGGTAGCCTATTTTGTTGATTAAATCCACACCTACTTTTTTCATCATAATTCCTGATATAGCTGCCGGTAGCATCATCAATCCTGATTTTATAGGTGAAAATCCCAGTCCCACCTGAAAAAATAATGGCAGTAAAAAAGGTAAACCATTACTACCCAAGCGCGAAAAGAAATTTCCCAGTATACCTACCTTGAATGTCCTTACTTTAAATAAATTGAATGAGAAAAGAGGTTCTTTCTTATATACGGCATAAAGCCAATAACAAGATAAAAATATTAGACCAATAATGGCAAATAATATAGCCGTAGCTCGGCGCATACCTAGTGCTACAATTCCATCTAAAGCATAAGATATGGTAACCATCCCTGATGCAATCATTATAAAACCAAGAATATCGAAACTGCCAGTTTTTGGAATACGGTAATCATCCATGTAAATAAAACATAGAATGAAACCAACGATTCCCACAGGAATATTTATCAAAAAAATCCAATGCCAGGAAAATGTTTGAGAAAGCCATCCTCCTAGGGCTGGTCCTAACAAAGGGCCTATCAATGCAGGAATAGTTACAAAACTGATAGCTTTCAAAAATTTTTCGTGCGGGTAGGCCCGTAAAACAGCTAATCGGCCTACCGGTTGCAACATAGCACCACCCATTCCTTGAATAACACGTGATATGATAAGTTCTGTCAATGTTTTGGAGTTGGCACAAAAGAATGAACCTAATGTGAATAAGAGTAAAGATATTAAATACACTTTTCGTGTGCCAAATTTGTCAGCCAACCAACCACTAATAAGGATTAATACAGCCATCACAAGTGTATAGGAAACCACTACCGATTGCATTTGCAAAGGACTCTCATGTAGGCTTTTGGCTATGCTGGGTATTGCTGTATTCACAATGGTAGTGTCCAGCGTTTGCATGAAATAGCCGATGGCTACCAGCCACAGAAGCACATTTGACGACTTTTGTGTACCCATTTTTTTGTTTATGCAAGCATATAACAAAATAATATAAAAATTTGTTTGATTTTAAGTGGACGCAATTTTTGCGGAAAGGAAGGGATTCGAACCCCCGGAGCCCTTTTGGAGCTCACACGCTTTCCAAGCGTGCGCCTTCGACCACTCGGCCACCTTTCCTTTAAGTGAAATCTTTTCTTTTTAGTGGTGCCACCAAGAATCGAACTAGGGACACACGGATTTTCAGTCCGTTGCTCTACCAACTGAGCTATGGCACCAATTTTTTGCGAGTGCAAAGATATTATTTTTTTGTTATTAAAATAGTATTGTGCTACTTTTTTATTTAAGAACCCATTTGGACTTCTTGTTTTTTTATTTACCTTTGCACGCGAAATAAACGGGATGTAGCACAGTTGGTAGCGCGCCACGTTCGGGACGTGGAGGTCGGACGTTCGAGTCGTCTCATCCCGACAATCCTTTGAAAAAATAACTTTCCTGAAATTTATATTCCTATTTATAGTAAATCAAATTTGATTATAATTTGTGTGGTTTTAAAAATAAATAGTTTACTTGTATAAATAGCATTAAACGCTTTGTTTTTAGTAATTGAGAAAATGAGCTAGCATGGATGCCCTGATATAAGCATAATAGAGAAAAAAATTATTATATCAGATTTTTTCTTATTTTTGTACCTATATTGAACAGCGACAGTATGATGTAGTGTACATAAATGCTATCCTTGTTACTGCTGTCTGCATGGAAGCATTTAATGGCTTGTATTATGAGATATTATATTCTTGTTGGTGGTTAGGTTATTTATTTATAATAAGCTATAAAGATTTACTCAAAAAATTCCAAATATTTTATTTTTCAAAACATTTTTTGCCGCAAGTTTTTTTACCTGGTTGCGGTCTTTTGTTACTTACATTTTATTAACAATCTAAAAATTAACAAGTTATGAAGAAAATGTTTGTTTACACAGTATGTTTGATCTGTTCCTTGTTAGTGGGGCAGGTGTTTGCAGCCGGAAGGGCTTTACCGACAGTGGCATATCGTAATGATGGTGCTGAGAAATTCGAGTATATCTACGACAGTTACGGACACATTATGTCCGAAAAGCTCTACTCGAAAGTAGATGACAGCTATGAATTGAGTCAAACCACTCTTTTTGAATACCAACAGCTTCCTAATGGGGAATTCATGAAAACAAAAGAAGAGTGTTTTGATAATCTTAATGCTATTCTTATTTTTAGAATGACGTATTCTTACGATAGCAAGGGAATGGAGTTGTCATTTAAGTTTGAAGAATCACTCGGTGGCATTCGAGACTGGCGCGAAGCCATCGTTAATGCCCAAGGTATCCGTATCGGTTTGAAAGAGTTAAACGAAGATACCGGACAATTAGAAACATCTCCCTATTATGCTTTCGACAGCAAAGGACGAATAACACAAGCTCGTGGTGTTATTTACACCTGGGGTGAAAGTTTGAATGAATTACTTTCTGTGAATATGGAAAATGGAATTACTTTCACTAATATTGTACCGGTAAAAAATTTGGAATATTTCAATCCTTACAGCTTATTTCCATTAGATAGCGGAGATGAAGACTCTAGTTCATCTTTTGGCGGACAGTTTGCATGGGTAGATTACAGAATGCACGAAATGTTTGCCAATATTGATATTTCCATGGGAGAACTAACCGGCAAATACGAATGCACGATAACCGATGATGTATGGACAAAGAAAGCAACTGTTGGCGACTTGGTAATGGAGGAAACCGTGTTTACCCTTCTTCCTAATGGTGGCTGGGAAGAAGTATACACCGATGAAAATGGTGATATAGATACAACTATTCGTGAGTATGATGCACATGGTTTCCTGACAAGAGATTATAGTACAGGGATTCGGTATAATAGTGATGATGAACCTGTGCCATATACTTACGAAATAATCTATGTACGCGAATATGATACACAAGGTCGCCTTACAAAAACTACGAAAACACTAAATGGTAGCTTAGAGTATGTAGACATCTACGATTCGTGGACAAGTTCTGGAATTAATACGCCTATAGTTACAGTCCTATCAATATATCCTACGGTTACGAAAGGGGTTGTTTATATAGAAAATCCTGAAAATGAGGTTGTCTGTGTGTATGCTATTTCGGGTACACAGTTATTCAATGTATACTCGCAAAGTATTGATCTCAGCAATTATCCGAATGGTTTATATTTTATTAAAGTGGGTAATCGCACAGCAAAAATAATTAAGAAATAAATGATAATTTTTTAAGCCATATATATTTTACCTGCTAACTGTTTTGTTTCTGTTAGCAGGTAGACTACTACACCGTTTTCAGAGGTTGAGCCGATTGGACAATACATGGAAGAGTAGCGGTTGTCAAGGTATTTAAAAAAGGAAAGGTTGTCTCACGACAACCAATCTTCATTGTTAACCTTAAATCTAATACCATGAAAAACACAGTACAAAGATAAAGTGTTTTATGTTGTAAAACATAATTTTAAGCATAAAAAATTGTTAAATTAACAATAATTAATGTTTATAAATTATTCTATATATAAGACAAGCCCTTTAAGGTACTCACTTTCAGGATGATATATGTTTATCGGATGATCTTGGGCTTGAGATAATTGATGTAGAATTCTCACTTTTCTTCCAGATTGAGCAGCAGCACTGAATACTGCAAGGCGAAAATCTATTTTAGAAACTACTTGGGAACATGAAAAAGTGAAGATAATTCCTCCAGGTTTGATTTTTTCTATAGCAATAGCATTTAATTTTCTATATCCTTGTAAAGCATTTCTTAGAACATTTTTGTGTTTGGCAAATGCAGGAGGATCTAATACAATTAAATCATATTGTTCTCCCATGTTTTCCAAATATTTAAAAGCATCTTCTGCGAAAGCTTGATGACGAGAATCCTCAGGGAAATTGAGTGTTATATTTTTATTTGTTATATCTATTGCTTTTGAAGAACTATCTACAGAATGAACAATAGATGCATTTCCTCTCATGGCATAAAAAGAAAATCCTCCGGTATAACAAAACATGTTCAATACTTTACGATTTTCTGCATAACGTTCCAATAACATCCGGTTTTCTCTTTGATCAATAAAGAATCCTGTTTTTTGTCCTTTTTCCCAATCTACATAAAAATTCAATCCGTTTTCCGTTGCGATATGATTTACATCCTTCCCTCCGAATAAGTAAGTATTTTCGGCACCTAAATCGGCTTTGAAAGGTAATGTTGTTTCAGATTTATAATATATGTGTTGGATTTTGCTTCCCATCACTTCTTTTAAAGCTTGGGATAATTCCATCCTATTCATATGCATTCCTACAGAATGGGCTTGTATAACGGCAGTTTCTGCATATATGTCTACAATTAATCCGGGTAATCCGTCTCCTTCTCCATGTATTAATCGGTAGGTATCGTTAAATGGGTGATTGTCTAAATGCAAAAAAGAGCGAATTTTATATGCAGATGATATCTTTTCTATCCAAAAAGATTGATCTATTTCTCTCTGTTCAAAAGATAATATTCGAACAGCAATACTTCCGATTTGATAATGTCCGATGGCTAAGAATTTATTGTTAGATCCATATATTTCTACAATTTCTCCTTCTTCGGGTTGTTCTTTCATTTGTTTGATTGCTCCTGAAAATATCCAAGGATGGAAACGCAATATAGATTCTTCTTTTTTAGGTAGAAGGAATATTTTTTTCATAATCAATCGAAAGTTTGTAACGTTTTATAAATTTTCAGGCAAGCCCAAGCATCTAATGCGGCATATTTTTTTTGTGAATCGCTCAATATATCAGCCTCCCAATTAGAAAGACGTTGACTTTTCGAAATTTTTTTCCGAAAAAGTAACGCGTAAACTTTTTGTAGACTAATGTCTGCAAATCCATAGCGAGGAACTATTTGTTGTAAATCAATAAAACCTTTCGGTTCAATACGTGTCCGGCGATTAATCGATAGAAAATCATCGCGCAAAGAAAGTCCTATTTTTAAAATATTCGGATCACTCAGAAAATCTACTAGACAAGCTGGAAAGCCTGTCAAGTTTAATCTGATGAGAAAACATTCTTCTTCTGTTGCAATTTGCATCAGAGAAACTCCTCTGGTAACCCCTCTCTTATAAGCAGGACGAGTTTCCGTATCAAAACCGACTAAAGTGTATGAAGAAAGATGCGTCATCACTTTTTTTACTTCATTTTCTGTTTGCACTACAATAAT
The DNA here is from genome assembly GCA_031552425.1 of Bacteroidales bacterium. Classification (GTDB taxonomy): domain Bacteria; phylum Bacteroidota; class Bacteroidia; order Bacteroidales; family Azobacteroidaceae; genus JAISFI01. Next base: position 12,030 of record JAVBMM010000115.1, read on the forward strand.
TCTCCCGGAAAATTCTTCCTGAGGATAAGTTGATAATTCTTCTTTTGTTATGCTTTTTATATTTATCACAATCTACTTTTATCTTAAATGATGAATGGCTCTTAATACATTTACTAATTTTTGTCCCCAGTAATCTTTAAAATTTTGCATACAGATAAATAGGGCATCGTTCATCGTTTCTACATTACCTAATTGAAATACGGCAATGAAATTGCCCAAATCCTGGTAAATATCGGCTAAGTACTCGGAAATAGAGACGGCAATAGGTGTATCGCTATATTGCATATCCGGATGAAATGTTTCTAAAAATAAATCTTTTTCACCCAATAATCTGGAAACACCTTCTACTATAAAAATATATTTATTTTCGTTAACCCCTACTTCTAAATCAGAATTATAAAAATCTTCCATCTCAGGCATTAATAACACCTTGAGGTATAATAAAGGAAGTATTTTGGACATATTATCTACAAATTCGGCTTCTTTCATTTTACGGATATTTTCTAATATCCTGCAATATTCCATAGCTGCTTTTGCAAATTCAACTGTACGTTCTGAAAATAATACACCATCCATATGATATCAATCTTAAAAACTGAAAGGACAAAAGTACACATTTTAGTGGAAAACTTGAATATAACGAACGTTTTACTCTGTAATTTTCAGTTAAGTTTTAATGTTGAAGACAGATGTTTGGTCTATTAAAAAAATATTCATACATTTGCACCCTCTAAATAAATATTAATTTATAAATTCAAATTTCAAAAATGGCAACTAAAATCAGATTGCAAAGACATGGTCGCAAAGGGTACGCGTTTTACCACATCGTGATCGCAGACAGCAAGGCTCCACGTGATGGAAAATTTGTTGAGAGGATAGGTTCTTACAACCCGAACACTAATCCGGCTACAATAGATTTGAAATTCGATAGGGCATTATATTGGGTACAAACAGGTGCACAACCTACAGATACTGTTCGTAACATACTTTCCGACGAAGGTGTTATGTTAAAGAAACATTTATTAGGAGGTGTAGCAAAAGGTGCATTTTCTGAAGCGGATGCGGAAAAGAAGTTCCAAGCATGGAAACAAGCAAAGTCGGCTGGTGTTGATGCTGCAATAAGCAAAAATAAAGAAGCTGAAAGAAATACAAATAAAGCTAAATTAGAAGCTGAGAAAGTGTTAAATAAAGCAAAGGCAGAAGCTATTGCAAAGAAAAAAGCGGAAGCTCGTATGGCAGAAACAGAAGCTGCTGTAGAAGCAACCGAAGAAGCTGCAGTTGAGGCTCCTGTGGCAGAAGTAGAAACTCCGGTAGAAGAAAAATCGGCAGAATAAATAGTTTTATAAATTATTTGAAAATGCCTCTTGAATATAAATATTCCAAGAGGCATTTTTGTTTACAGGAAAAGGGTTTCCAACGGATGTAAAGACCCTGAAAATTCTATAAAAAAACTTGCATTTTTGAAAAATAGCAGACTTAAGAAAATAATTCTCTTAATTTTGCATGCAAGAAATTTCTAAAGACCTAAAAAACACTATATATATGACGAAAAAAACAAAGACAATATTGATTGTCGTTATTGTGTTGCTCATTGCCGGGATGGCCATATATCCAACCATAGAAGACACATTCTTTCCAAAAGACAACATTTTACAAAAAGATGCTTCCGGTAAAGAAAATAAAGGAAAAGGCAGAGATGGTAAAAAACCATTGAATGTAAATGCTCAGATTATTCGTCCTGAAAATTTAAATGATCTTTTTATGACTACAGGAAGTATAATGCCTGATGAAGAAGTCGATTTGTCATTTGAAACTTCCGGAAAAATTGTGAAGATATATTTCCAAGAAGGAACAACCGTAAATAAAGGGCAATTATTGGCAAAGGTGAATGATGAACCTCTTCAGGCAGAATTAAAAAAGCTAGAAGCCCAGATTCCATTGGCAGAAGACCGTGTTTATCGGCAAAAAGCGTTGTTGGCAAAAGATGCTGTTAGTAAAGAAGCTTATGAGCAGGTAACAACAGAACTTGGAAAATTGAATGCAGACATTGAATTGGTTAAAGCGCGTATTGCACAAACAGAATTACGTGCTCCTTTTGATGGTATTATAGGTTTGCGTTCTGTTAGTGAGGGACAATATGCTTCACCCACTACAGTTATTGCTAAGTTGACAAAAGTTATTCCTCTTAAAATTGAATTTTCTATCAATGAACGTCAAGCAAATGAAATTGATAAAGGAACAAAACTTACTTTTCAGGTACAGGATGATTTGAATACTTATAGCGCATCTGTTTACGCAGTAGAATCTAAAGTAGATGTAAAAACCAGAACTTTAAAGGCTCGAGCAACTTATCCTAATAGTAATGGTAAGTTGAAACCTGGTCGTTCTGCATCTATTACTATCCGGTTACATGAAATAAAAAATGCAATTACAGCTCCCAGCGAAGCTATTATTGCTGAAATGGGACGTGATATTGCATATGTGTATAAATCCGGTAAAGCGGAACAAGTAGAACTATCCAAAGGCTTACGGACAGAATCAAAAGTTCAAATAATCCGAGGGTTACTTCCTGGAGACACTCTTATCACTAGCGGTGTAATGCAGCTGAGAAATGGAATGCCTGTAAAAATAGATAATATCAATTAAAAAAAAGGAATTATATCATGAAATCCATAAGTTATTTGGTTTTTCTTGATTTTATCCATGAGTAAAAGATACTATGAATATATCTGAACTTAGCATCAATCGTCCGGTACTTTCCACAGTTTTTATATTGTTGATTTTTATTTTTGGAGTAATCGGATACAGTTATTTGGGAGTAAGAGAATATCCTAACGTAGATAATCCTATTATTACAGTCGAAGTAACTTACCCTGGAGCTAATGCTGATATTATTGAAAGTCAAATTACAGAACCTCTGGAACAAAATATCAATGGGATTCCTGGGATACGTTCCCTTTCTAGTCAAAGTATGCAAGGGCGTTGTCGTATTACTGTGGAGTTTGAATTGAGTGTGGATTTGGAAACGGCGGCTAATGATGTTCGTGACAAAGTTTCCAGAGCTCAACGTTATCTTCCACGAGATTGTGATCCTCCTACAGTTTCTAAAGCTGATTCTGATTCAGATCCTATTATGCAGATAACGGTACAAAGTGAAAAACGCTCCCTTCTTGAGTTAAGTGAAATTGCCGATTTGACTATCAAAGAACGCTTGCAAACCATTCCTAATGTAAGTTCTGTAGCTATTTGGGGAGAAAAAAGGTATTCCATGAGACTTTGGTTGGATCCGGTGAAAATGGCTGCCTATAGCGTTACTCCCTTAGATATAAAAAATGCAATAGATAAAGAGAATGTAGAACTTCCTTCCGGAAGTATCGAGGGAAATAAAATTGAATTAGCCATTCGTACATTAGGATTAATGGAAACTCCTGAAGAGTTTAATAATTTGATAATTAGAGAAGATGCATATAATATAGTTCGTTTTCGGGATGTTGGTTATGCAGAGCTTGGTCCGGAAGATCAACGTAGTATCATGAAAAAGAATGGGGTTCCTATGGTGGGAGTGGTTATCATTCCTCAACCCGGAGCCAATCAAATAGAAATATCAGATGAAGTGCAAATTCGTTTGGATCAAATGAAAAAGGATTTGCCGGATGATGTTGTACTTGGAATCGCATTTGACAATACCAAATTTATTCGAGCTTCTATTTTTGAAGTAGAAGAAACGGTATATATTGCTTTCATTCTTGTGGTAATGATTATTTTCTTGTTTTTACGAGACTGGAGGGTAACATTAGTACCTTGTATCGTTATTCCTGTATCATTGATTGGAGCATTTTTTGTGATGTATGTGGCCGGATTCTCTATCAATGTGTTGTCTATGTTGGCAGTAGTATTAGCTGTCGGTTTGGTGGTAGATGATGCTATTGTTGTGACCGAAAATATTTATGTCCGGATAGAGAAAGGAATGTCGCCTAAAGAAGCAGGAATAGAAGGATCTAAAGAAATCTTTTTTGCAGTTATTTCTACTACAATCACATT
>JAVBMM010000127.1:0-5672 GCA_031552425.1 Bacteroidales bacterium
TTTTTACTTCGTTCTAATATTTTAGATAGAAAAAATCCCGGATGTCGGGATAAAATAGGAGCATGGAAAATTTTTCCTGACATGCCGAACGATGCAATGGCTACATTGATTTTGTTCATGTTAAAAATGAATTATAAAACAAAAGTAAGTCTTTTCGTCGAAATATTATAACTTTGCGCCTCATTTTAAAATTTAATATGATTTCAGTAGAAGGACTTACGGTTGAATTTAGCGGAACAACGCTTTTTGGAGATGTTTCATTTGTTATCAACGAAAAGGACAGGATTGCCTTGATGGGTAAGAATGGTGCCGGTAAATCGACTTTACTTAAAATATTAGCAGGCACAAGAACTCCATCCAAGGGAAAGATCTCTATCCCTAAAGATACAATAGTCGCTTATTTACCTCAACATTTGATGACGGAAGATGGCCGTACGGTTTTCGAAGAAGCTTCACAAGCTTTTTTGTATCTTTTTGAAATGGAAGAGGAAATCGAAAAACTTAATGGGGAGTTATCGGAAAGGACAGATTATGATTCCGAAAGTTATTATGAATTAATATAAAAAGTATCTTCTCTAAGTGAAAAGTTCTATACAATAGATATGACCAATTATGAGGCTGAAGTCGAAAAAACCTTGTTGGGATTGGGTTTTAAAAGAGAAGATTTTACACGGCAAACAAGTGATTTCAGCGGAGGGTGGAGAATGCGTATTGAATTAGCGAAGATTTTGCTCCGTAATCCGGATGTCATTTTGTTGGATGAACCAACTAACCATTTGGATATAGAATCCATACAATGGTTGGAAGACTTTTTGGTGAATCAGGCTAAAGCGGTTGTCGTGATTTCTCATGACAGGGCTTTTATTGATAATATTACTACCCGGACAATTGAGGTGACCATGGGAAAAATTTATGACTATAAAGTGAATTATTCCAAATATTTGGAACTTCGTAAAGAGCGACGGGAACAACAACAAAAAGCATTCAACGATCAACAGAAAATGATTGCTGAAAATATGGAGTTTATTGAGCGTTTCAAGGGAACATATTCCAAAACTTTACAAGTACAATCTCGTGTGAAGATGTTGGAAAAACTTGAAATAATAGAAGTAGATGAAGAGGATTCTTCTGCATTGCGTTTGAAATTTCCTCCTTCTCCTCGTTCGGGAACTTATCCGGTGATTATTGAAGGTGTTTCAAAAAAATATGGAGAACATACCGTTTTTAGTCATGCTAATTTAACTATTGAAAGGGGAGATAAAATTGCTTTTGTCGGAAAAAACGGAGAAGGTAAATCTACTTTGGTAAAATGTATCATGAATGAAATCGATTTTGACGGAACATTGACGGTCGGACATAATGTGAAGATCGGTTATTTTGCTCAAAATCAGGCTTCTCTTTTGGACGAAAACCTGACAGTTTTTCAAACTATTGACGATGTTGCTGTAGGGGATATACGTACGAAAATCAAAGATATACTAGGTGCTTTTATGTTTGGAGGCGAAAGTTCTACGAAAAAAGTCAAAGTTCTTTCAGGAGGTGAAAGAACTCGTTTGGCAATGATTAAATTATTGCTGGAGCCGGTTAATTTGCTGATTCTTGATGAGCCGACCAATCACTTGGATATGAAAACCAAAGATATCCTTAAGAGTGCTTTGAAAGATTTTGACGGAACATTAATTTTGGTCTCTCATGATCGTGATTTTCTGGACGGACTTGTTACCAAAGTATATGAATTCGGTAACAAAAAAGTTACCGAACATCTCGAAGATATTTATGGTTTCCTGGAAAAGAAGAAAATGGAAAGTTTAAGGGAATTGGAAAAATAACTTATTCGAATATATATCTGAAATCTTCTCCGTTACCAGCTAAATAGGTTTTCATCCCCAACTCTTTTCCTATTTGTATGTTGGCAGGTCCATCATCTACAAACAATGTTTCGGAGGGGATTAATCCGCTGTCTTCGATCAAATATTGGTAAATTATCTGAGATGGTTTTGTAGCTTTTATTTCAAAAGAAAGGTACATCTTGTCAAAATAATCTTTAAGGACTTTTTTCGTGTTTGAAAATGCAGGAGAATTAGCCCATTCCATAATAATCGGATTGGTGTTGCTTAGAAGATAAAGGGAATATTTGTTTCTTAGGTTTTCTAGCATTTCTAGTTTATAATCAGGGACTTCCAACAGAAAACCATATAGAGCGTAATCAATATCTTTTCCATCAATATTTTTTCCGGACATTTGACGTATTCCTGAATAAAATTCTTCCCGGGAAATAGTCCCTTCTTCCAATTCAAGAAAAATGCCTTTTTGATGATAGGGGTCTAATAACTCTTCTGCTTTTTCGACTCCTATTTCTTTGAAACGCCTTACAGACTCGTCCCGGTTCAAAGTAATAATAACTCCACCCAGATCGAATACGATATTTTTAATTCCTTTCATTATTCCATTATTATAAAATTTCCACAAAGATACAAAATCACAAAGTTTCAAAGTAAAGAAACCTTGTGATTTTGTAAAAGTTAGGAAACTATCGTATGATTATTGAGTTATGAAGGATCGGCAATGGCTTTAATCAATGTACCATCACTTGAATAATAAAGATCATAATCCTGATTACTTTTTTCTACATCCAGTATATAAAAAGTATCAGTGTCTTTACGTTCAAACATATCTACATCTTCAACATACCAATCGTTGTATCCTCCTGACTGGAAAGATGTTTTAATAGTTTCAGGAAGAGTTGTAAATAATATATCTGTTTCAGTTTGATACCATTCGCCGGTTAATTCAAACCAAGCTTCCATTTCTTTAGTATCTTTATGAAATTCTACAACCCAATAATTACCTTTGCGTTCCCATTCTATCAGGCTTGCATCAGGGTACATTGTCTCGAATGTGTTTTCTACATCTTTGTTGTTACCAGGATGTGTAAGATCATCGTTGTCATCACATCCGATAAATACGAATAGGCATGTCATTAATGTTGTAATAAAGAAAGTCCTTTTCATAATTATAAATTGTCATTAAGTGAAAAATAAATTAATTATCAATTCCTATCAGATTAAATTTTAAATCGAATTTCAATTCAAGCCCATTACTCAATTTAATTTCATAATCTTTTCTATCATGATCGATTTCCACGATTTTTGTATCTTTGTAATTTGTAACAATGTAGTCTTTAATTTTCTGAGGGACAATTCCTTCAGGAACTTGGGTAAATTTACAATCGACATCTGTCCATTCTCCATTTTTGTTAAATTCAACTTTGTTGCCATCCGTGAAAATTACTTCATAACTTTTATCAAACAGGTCTGTTTCCATTTTAGCAAAAGAAACTTTTGAATTCGAGAAGTAATTATTAATGAATTGTTTTGCAGAAGCCGGTAATTGGTCTATGGTTATAGGTTTGTCATTGTCGGCAAATACAGTTGTGCTAATGGAAGCAAAAATTGCTAAAAGGAAAATTGTACGTTTCATAATCTTTATATCTTTAATTGTTATGAAACAAAGTTCAGATACAAAACTGAAAAGAATTTGAAATTTTAAAAGAAAATTTCAAAAAAATGTTTTCCTTCTGAATATTTGTATCGGATATCCATTTTGTAAAGGTTACAAATAGATTTACTCAAGGACAAACCAAGACCGGTTGAACCTTCTTTTTTACTTTCCTGATAAAAACGTTCAAAAACATAGTTGGTGTTTAATATCCCTGAATTACAGGTGTTTGATATGGAGATATTATTATTTGTAATTAAAATGTCAATAGATCCGTTTTCACAATTGTGGACAAACGCATTTTTCAATAGATTACCAAACAACATAAACGCCAGAGTTTCATTCATGTTAAGTTTTATAATTGTATTTTCATTTATGGAAGCTTGTATGTGACGAGCGGAGTATATTTCAGAATAATCTTTCACTATTTTTTTTAGTAGATTATTTACAATGATCTCTTTTTTTTCAGGAAACTGATTGTTTTCAATTTTTGTCAGTAATAATAAAGTTTTGTTGAGTTTGATAGCGTGGTTGAGAGATTGTTTTGTTTTTATGATTTCTTCCAGTTGTTTTTCAGTTAATTGTGAATCTTCGGCAAGTAATTCTAGGCGGTTGAGGCAAACAGCCAAAGGTGTTTGTAATTCATGTGAAGCGTTGCCGATAAATAATCTTTGTTGTTCATATGTTTCGATATTCCTGCGGGCGCTACGAACAATCGCCTCGTTTAACTTCTGAAATTCAGAGGTTTTGGTATTGATGTCAGGTTCGGAGAATTTTTTTTTCACGCTAAAATTATCCAACCAGTTTAATAACCTGTACAAAGGCCTGAAATTGCGTTGAAGTATAATCCAGTTCAGTCCGATGATGATAAGCAACAATCCTAAATAAAGAAAAATGATCCAATGTAGAATGGTTTCCTGTAAATCAGATTTTTCAATAGTAGGAATAGAAACCGTTAATTCGTAATACTTGTTTTGTGAATCGCTGAAAATAGTTTTAAGTATCCGGGCGGGTTCTGTTTCACTTTTAGAGTGGATGTAAATCATTTCGTCATAATACCGGATAGCCGGATTTTTCATAACATATTCAAGCGTAACTTCCGTAATATGATAACTGTTATTTGTCCCGTTATTTTCGACAAGTAGGGTTTCTCCTGCTAAAGCTCGTGTGATGATATATTCCGAATAATCTTCGAGCGAATCATCAGTTTCATCGTTGATTTCTTCCACAATAATGAAATAAAACAAGGTTGCCCACAATGCCATCAGCAGTAAAAGGGCAAGCGATATGCGAGAAGTTATTCTATAAACCAATTTCATGTATCGTCCTCCGTCAGTTTATAACCAAATCCATATATTGCTTTGATTTCAATGTTTGCTTTGGCTTCATTCATTTTTTTGCGTAGATTCTTAATCTGAGCGTAAATGAAGTCGTAATTATCGACCTGATCTATATGATCTCCCCATACGGTTTCGGCCAGAGTAGATTTATCCAACAAACGATTCGGACGATTAATAAAGTAATGTAAAATATCGTATTCCTTCCTGTTTAGTTCAAGGATTTGTTGGTTCACATATACTTGGAATCTGTCGGGAATAATTTTGACGTTTCCTAATTCAATGGATGTTTCTCCTTGCCGGATATTACGACGTATAAGGCTTTTAATACGGGCGTTGAGTTCGGATAAATGAAAGGGCTTGGATAAATAATCGTCGGCGCCGAATTCCAAACCGGCAACTTTATCATCCACAGAATCTTTAGCTGAAATGATGATAACGTTTCCCTGTTTGTTTATCTTCTTGAGTTCTTGCAAAAGTGCCAGTCCGTTTCCATCAGGCAACATGATGTCGAGCAGGATACATTCGTATTCGTAAAGTGATATTTTTTCCAATGCTTCTCGATAGGTCGGTGCAGCTTCTACCACATAACGTTCTTTTTCGAGAAAACGTTGCATAATTTCACATAAAGAAGGTTCATCTTCCACAATTAGAATTTTCACGGATGTTCTATTTTTTACAAAGTTCGAATAAAAAACTGAAATAAGGCTGAAATTATATTTTCTTTTGTTACAAAAATTATAGAATTTTCGAACATGTTCTAAAATATTTTTTCTTCTCATTTGTCTACCTAAATGAAGGGTGATTCCTTAAATAAATTTTTTATTATTAATTTTT
>JAVBMM010000041.1:0-29675 GCA_031552425.1 Bacteroidales bacterium
AAATCTGAAATGAATTTGTAGTTTGTCCTGCCGGGTCATATAACAGTACTTCTGACTGTGGGGTTGCTGCCGACATAGAAAACAGTTTATCTGCTATAAACAGTTTATATGAGTTCTCGCTAACGGTTTTACCGGAAGAAATGATTTTACCCGTTAATTGATACTCGCCCGTGGCTATATTATTAGGAATCTTTATATTGATGGCTTGCTGATGCGTAGCATAATATGCTACATCCGGGATTTTAACGCTATCTGTAAATAATTTTTTATAAGTCTTATCTGAAATTTGATAAACAATTGTTGCATTTTTCAGATTCCGGCCTTCATTATCATCATTTACAATATGTGCGATGGTTTTTATTGAGGAGCCCGAATAAACCTGAGGTGTCCAGCATTCCCAACTTAATAAAACAGGTTGAAAAGATATTTTTAGCTGTTGTGCGGCAGGCTTTGGATTCATATCTGCAAATTCTTTAATGGTCTCCCAGTTATAAAACAAAATGGTAAATGGAAATATCCCACTTAATTCATGGTTTTGAACCCGTAATCTCCTAAAAATCTCTACAGCCTGCTTAATGGTAAATATTTGGTGCTCATCTGCAAGATTAGCCTGCAAATCCTGACGTTCGTGTCCTGTCCAGGCTAATTGAGATCCCGGGTTTTTATGGTTAGGTGTCAAATTGTATCTTCCATCGGGACCGGTATAATTACCAATGCATTCTGTAAATGTAATAGGCTGAGGCACTCTTTTGGGGAAAGGAACAATGCGATTATTATCTCTTGTATGCAAAAACGTAAAAGGAGAAGAGTAATACCATCCCCAATAACGGTGTAAATCGCAAATGTCTCCTGCTTTTCCATAACCATAGCCTGCATTGGCAATATATACTCTGGTTTCATCCCATTGTTTTAATTTATCGTAAGTGTATGACAAGAATTTTTCCCATTCTACTGCCCGTTTACCTGCAAATGGTGTTTCATTGGTCATGGCATAAACCATAAGGCTTGGATGATGTGCAATTGGTCCTAGTTTATTATGTTTATACCATGCTACTCCTCTATCGTAATCTGTTGGAAATCCTCCGTCTGTTTCATCTCCCACTTGTTCAAAGTTCTCTACTTTTGCCCCTTTGGCAGCAGAACCGGCATAGTTTCCTCCAAACACCATCATTCCTAATTCGTCACATACGTCATACCATACTTCATCATCCGGAATACGAATAATATTTACGTTGAGGCTTTTTATAAAACTTACATATTGTATGGCAAATTCACGACTTCTTTCTATCTCGGAAGGAATACCTCTATTGGGTGGATTAATTGCAAAGCCGCGAAGAAATATAGGTTTATTATTCAAAAACAGGTTGCCGTTTTTTGACTCGAAACTTCTGAATCCAAGCCTTTCCGTAAGGGCATTTATCAATTTCTTTTTGTTATACTGCTCTAGCACAATCTCGTACAAGTAAGGATTTGACGGGCTCCATAATTGTGGAGAAAGTTTGTCTATTGTGAATGATAGTTGTTTTTTACTTTTATCAGCAATAGGAAGTAAGTTTACAGTCCCCTGCCATAAAACAGTTTTATCTTCAAGCGAACGTATTACGGTTTTAAACGTATTTCCGGGATCTTGTTGAAATGTTTCGTCTACAACTATACGTACAAAATCGGTACCGGTAAACGGAGTCAGTTTTAAATCTTTATTTTGAGCAAAAGCTGTGCTACAAATAAAGATAGAGACAAAAACCAACATTAGTATTCTTGTCTTGAATGTTACTGCTTTTTTCATGTTCTAGATTTTCTTATTTTTTGTTAATCAATAAATTACAGAATTATTCACTTGAGGTTTGTATGTTATTGCGAGGAACTAAGTGATGAAGCAATCTGTTTATTTTATGATAAGATTGCTTAATACTTCGGGTTCGAAATGACGACTTTTTTATTCCGCAAGCTTAAAATGGATATTTCCAATTTGTATTATATCTTGTAGAATAGTTTTAGCAAAGATATGCACGAAAAGAGCTGAAATAAAGAATTATTTGCGATTAAAATTCCTCAAATTACGGCTTTCCTAACCTTGACATAACATATATATATTCGAATTCCTTAATCAAAATTTTCTTTCAAAGATGCAAAGATTTTGACCAATTGTTGTTACTCTAAACGTAAAAAATAAAAAAGTTCGTATATTTTTCACTACATACGTATATAAAATAATTTACATGCGCATATAAATCAGGCTGTAGTTGGTATAATGGAAATAAAAAAGCCCGGAATAAATATTTCGGACTCCTAAAGTATAAAACTTTGATTTTTTGCAGATAAGAATGTTCTTAATCGCTACATCTTTTTATTCTAAAGAACTTATCTATAACTAGGCATTTCATAAGCATACTTGAAATTTATTAGGGATAAAGGTAAAATGAAAATTTCGAACCGGATAGTAAAATTTTGACCAATTTGAGTTCGGGTCGCTTAGATTTGCGCAGAATAACAACAGCCAGCTGGTTACACTATATAGAATTCAGGTTATGAAACCATTAAGAGATCTAGTGCAAAACAGCTATTGATTGATCCAATAAAAAGAGAATCAAATATATGAAAAAGATTTTTATTGGAGTAGATTTTTCGAAAGAAACCTTTGATGTTGGAATACTTAACATCAATTACATGGAAGAGATTAAACAAAGTAAATTCAGTAACACCCAAGAAGGTTGCCATTCAATGGTGCAATGGGTAAAGGAACAGGTTAAATCCCCTCGAAGGCAGTAGTTGTTTTGTGGAGAACATACCGGTCTTTATTCACTTCGTTTCGTTCGTTCAATTCGCATCCTATAATTTAGTTTTTAATTGTTCATTTTTCATTCTTTAAATACTGCGTTTAACTTTTATAGCCATAGATGTAAGTCCGTGGAAAAACTCATTTGATAAACGGTTCTTCTCCCTGAATCTTTTCAATGACTTTCAAAACATTTTTTACATCGGTCGAATCGCCGTATACAGCGAGGGAGATTCCTCCTTCCCTGCCGGCAATCCCTCCGGCTGCAAAAGGAATTACTTTTACATTACCGAATGTTTTCAATGCTTCTATTTCCGTATAGATCTCGCCGTCTTTATGGAGCCATAATTTAGGTGCATAAGCGATACGAGGTATATCCTGACACATTATTTCTTCATAAGCAGCCAAATCGCCCGAACAATCTTTTTCCAAACCGACCGGAATAATAAATTTAGCTTTCCCTTCTCCCGTAAATGGATGGATTTTAGCTGTTGTACCTCCATCCGGAGCTCCGATACAAACTGCCGCCTGTTGTTTCTCATAATTCAACAGATTAGCGCCTTTAAATACGATATCACCTTCTTTCAATTGGGATAATGCTTCATCGAGCGGTAATTCAACAGTTTTTCCATTAATCAATACGGCATCTAAAGTTTTAACCATATTTACGTCTACTTTCCCGCGTGATACCGGAGTAATATTACCTGTCATAAAGCTTCCGTGAGGGGCATCCAATCCCATCAAACGTTCTGCGATATAAGTATTCGTTGTCCCTCTTGTAATGATAATCATTCCATTTTCCATCTTCTGCTTTACGGCAGGAGTATTGGCTATTCCTTCCGCAATCAGGCGTTTTCCTTCTGCAACGGTCAGATTGATTCCGGCCATTACTTCATTTTGGTTCAATACTACTTCTTCAGAAGATGATGCTTTTTTCTCACTTTGTACACAGGATGTGATCATAATAATCAGAGTAAATAATAATACATTTTTCATTTCTATTTTAGTTTTATATTCGTTATTTGTCATTCTTTCCTTGCAAATTTATATAAAAATTGGAATTTATAAGTGCGTTGAATAAAAATAATTTTGAACACAAAGACAATGAGGCACAGGGGTTTTTAATTGATTTTTCTATGTCTCTGAACGGGATGATTTCAACTACTGATTCGCATTAGTAATAACCCGCAAACAAATAAACAAAATTTAGTAAAAGTAAGATACTGTGCTATTGGTAAAAAGCTCAGTATCTTTTCAAAATGAACAATTCGAAGAATCGACGGAGTCAATTAAGAGTTGAGAAGTAAAAAGTTTGGAGTAGGAAATAACTCGTAACATTTTTTCTTAACTTTGAAGTCGTTTTTATACTTTTTGAATTAAATATTTAGTATTTTACTTTTTCCCTTGATGAAAAAAGTTTCTTCATTCCTTTTTGCAGCCCCAAAAAAGGAATCAAAAAAGGGACTTTGTCGAAAAGAACTTGCTCAATCGCTACGCTCTTCGTGTTAAACAGCTTTTCGACAACAAGGAAAGAACCCCTGCCCCTTATTTAAGGGGAAATATAACGCCATTTACCCGAGACCGAAAAAATAACTTTTGATTAGGTGATTAAATTAACAAATTTGAAAAAAATTGTGCAATCCGATCGTTTTATTATTATTCCGTTGGAACAGTTCCTTGAAAGGGAACAGTTTGTTTCTTCTTCCCGAACCAATGAACTGAATGAAATTTTCTTCATTACGAATGGTAATCTAATCAGAAAATTGAATAAAAATATGATACAAATCAATCGTTACGATTTGCATTTGTCTTTGAGGGGGCAAGAAGTTGCCATTTGTGATTATTCGGAGAATCCGGAGGGTTATTATTGTGCATTTGGAAATGATTTTTTTGAAGGATTATTTTTGAAAGAAAGTATTGTAAAAGATTTAGATTTTATCAATGGATTCATGTATCGTTATCCGTTGCGTTTAACTAAACCTGTTTATGAACGTTTATTGAATATTTTTGTAATCCTTGAGGAATTATTTCGTGCTTATGATAAAAATAAATCTTTAATTCATAGTTATTTAGTAGTTGTTATTTGTGAGGTCAAACAAATGATAACGAACATGTGTTTAGATCTTTATCCTACCAAATCTTTTTTTATTGTCCGACAGTACAATGAATTATTGGAAAAACATATTACATCGCAAAGAGATATAGACTTTTACGCTTCACAACTGGGAATTTCTCCTAATCATCTGAATAAATCCGTAAAGGCAGCTACAGGAAAAACTGCTGTTGGTTTAAGAAATGAAATTATTTTACAGGAAGCCAAATTACAAATCAGGCAAAGCAAAGCATCTATGGAAGAGATCGCTTTTGAATTGGGTTTTTCGGATGTTTCTTATTTTTGTAGATTTTTTAAAAAAGCGACAGGTTATAGCCCATTGAAATATAGGGGATTAAAAAATTAGACAGTTTCTTAGTGTCTTGCTAGCTTTGACATAGCGAGACTCTACGCCAAACGAAGGATTAAATTCAAAAATCTAATTGATCTCTTTTTTTATTTTGTTTTCCTGATTTCCCTTTTTTCTTTTTTTGATTATCAGTATTTTTTATT
Organism: Bacteroidales bacterium; assembly: GCA_031552425.1. Classification (GTDB taxonomy): domain Bacteria; phylum Bacteroidota; class Bacteroidia; order Bacteroidales; family Azobacteroidaceae; genus JAISFI01. Next base: position 5,382 of record JAVBMM010000041.1, read on the forward strand.
TTTTGTTCGACCGCTACTCCAGTATTATACTTATCTAAAACCAGTTGTAATTGTTTTTTGATTTCTTGTTCTTTCGAATCAGGTGTTGTGATTGGATATTGTTCTAAAACATCTTTCACTGTGTTGTACAATCTGCCGTCATCATATAGCTTATATTGGTCGTTAAAACTATATCGTTTGGGAGTAGTTTCGGAATTTGGTCTTAACAAACTATGGTAATATGAATAACAAAACTGCTTATCCCTTCCGGATTTTCCTTTCAAAACAGAAGCAAAACCAATACCATCGATGTCTTTTTCATTGGAAATATTTACTTGGAAAATTTCTGCCAATGTAGGATAAAAGTCTGAAAAATCTATCAAATCTTTACTGATCTTACCAGGTTTAATGACTTTGTCCCAGTAGGCAATTAGAGGTACATGTATCCCACGGTCGTTTGTTTTCCCTTTGCCTCCTCTAATGAAAGTGCCATCTTTCATGGGCACTTCTATTTTTCCCATGGTACCATTATCTCCTGTAAAAAGGATCAAGGTGTTTTTGCTCAAATTTAATTCTTCTATTTTGCTGATAATTTTCCCCACAAGCTGGTCAGTATATTCAACCATATATTGGTGATATTTACGATTCTCTTTGAATCTGCGATTTACAGTTGTCCATTCAGGAGTATTGGGTGTTGGTAAAAGGGGAGAATGTATAAGCATCATAGGATAGTAGACAAAAAACGGTTGTTTGTTTTTTGCATTGTTTTCTATGAAATTAAGTACGAAATTGGAACAAATATCAGGGCCATAATCATCCTCAGAAGTATTTATTACTCCGTTTTGGGTTTCTATAAGAGGTTTACAATATCTGTTTCCCTGTCCATTAAGTTGCCATAAACAATATTCATCAAAACCGAATGCGTGAGGTCTTTGGGAATCTTTACCTAATTGCCATTTTCCGGCAACACAAGTCGTGTAATTACCTTGTTTGGCTAGATTACCCAAAGTTTTGTTATCAGGAGTTAGATTTCCCCATTGTGTATAATTACGGTGATTATATTTGCCGGTCATTAGCTCTACTCGGGAAGGAGAGGATAATGGTTGAGAATAACAATAATTGAATTTCATTCCTTTCTCTGCCAATTTATCAAGATTGGGAGTGTTATAAGCACTTCCGTAAGTTGATAAGCATTCAATTCCCATATCGTCGGCTAAAATGAGGATTACATTAGGCTTTTCTTGAGCAAAAACAGTCGTCATTCCTACAAATAATGTAGGTAGAATTAATGATTTTTTATCATTCATATATTTTTCAAATTATGAGAAAAGGACAATAGTTATTTATGCTTTTTTGACTGATTCCTTTTATGAAGGTTTAATTCAGAAATTAGATCAAGTTTCTGAAAATGCCAAAAATTAATGCTATGATAAGTAGGATTAATAAGGTTTTGTCTCCGTAAAGCAATGTGTAAAACTTTGGATGTTTATCTTTCTTAGCTGAAATATTCAGATAAATGAAGATGATGATATATGGAAGTAAAATAAAAAGAAAAGGATTGTCTGTGAATGCGGTTAAAAATTGCCCATGCAATACATGATGAATCATTTGTTGCAATCCGCAAAGCGGGCATTTAAATCCTGTGAAGTAGTGTAGTGGACAAACGAGAAAAAAATTGTGTTGTTGTGGTTCGTATAAAAAATAAATAGTTGTCACAACTGCAAAAGCTAATGTGACAACTATCCATTTCAATATCCTATGCGGATACATATTTATATTATACGTTTGGTTGATCTGCCAATTCTTCAAAGTTAGCTTCCATGGGCTTTCCCCCGGTTAACGTGCGATATACCAATGCCATGCCTATCACTTGCATTGGAGCTGTTACCAACATTCCAATACCACAACAGAGCATTCCCAGCATATTAATTAAGTAGAAAGCAAGGAATAACAATAACAAGTTGATAGTTTCCCCTTCGGTTGCATTCCAGCTTTTTGAAATAGCTTCAATTGCTCCGTAATCTTTATCTATTATGAAGAAAAATGTTAATTGAAGTCTTACCAAAACAATAAATCCCGGAATGATACATAAAAAGAGTCCTATGTATACTAAAATTACATAAATAAAAGATGCAAAAAGGACATTCAATATTTTCTTTAAAGAGGTAGAAAAAGCGGCAAATGTAGGTTCCAAACCATCAGCAGCGATTAATGCCATTTTATAATAACCAACAGAAAAAACGGCAGCAATGATGAATATCAATAACATCATGATAATCATAGAAAATCCGAACATTGCACCTAATGCACTTTGCACATCTCCATGGGAACCTGCAGTAATAGCTCCAAGACCTCCTGTTAATGCAATAATAAGAAAAATAATTACAGAAATACCTAAAATCGAACCGGCAAAAATCCAAATGTTCTTTTTGATAATACTCCAAGAGTCATTAATAATGTCTCCGATTGAAAAAGTTTTTGTAGTCATGTTTTTAGTTTTAAGAATTTTTAATACTGGACAAAAATAGGTAAATTATTCAATATTCTTCCTGACCTTTGTTAAAAATTCTCTCATTGCTTCCGAATCTTTCTTTTTAATAATTTCCAGAAGATGAGCCAATTCTTTTCTTATTTGTTCTACTTGCGTGGAAGTGTAAGGATTAAAAAGAATTTCTGTAAGCAAATAATCATCTTCCGAAAGCAATCCTCTGGCAATATTCATGTGTTTTTTGAAAGTTGTCCCCGGAGCTTCCTGGTGTTTCATGATTGATGCAAATACCAAAGTAGATGCGAATGGAATAGAAAGTGAATATGCAATTGTCTCGTCGTGAGCTTCAAAAGTGTATTCGGAAATGTTAAGTTTTAATAAACCGTACAAATCTTTAAAGAAAACTTTTCCTAAATGATCTGATTCGGAAATTATAATGGCGCTTTGTGTCGATAAATCAGACAAATTAGCAAATGTAGGACCGAACATCGGATGTGAAGACACAAAAGGGTGTCCTGCCTTTTTATAAAAATCTTTTAATCCTGTTTTTACAGATGCAATATCTGAAATAATACAATTTTTAGAAAGAAAAGGCAACACCATATTAAATGCTTCGATGGTATATTTGACTGTAGAGCAATTAATCACCAATTCCGGATTAAAATCTTTTACTTCTTGCGGATCGGCCATCCTTACGGTGTTATATATAAAACGTAAACGTTTCGGATCCGGATCAAAAACTGCTAATTCGTGTTGAAAACTTAATATATCAGCGAAGAAAGATCCCATCTTTCCGGCGCCCAAAATCAATATCTTCATTTTTCCGGTTGGTTCATTACGTCCATTTGTACACGCACGGATTCTTCGTGAATGGCTTCTAGTATAGTTTTCATAAATTCTCCTGCCATACCCATTTGTTCTGCCATAGTAACTCTTTTGTTTATGATTTCATCATAACGGGGAGTTTGTAAAATGGAAATTCCGTGTTCTTTTTTATAAATTCCGATTTCATGGGAAACCCTCATTCGTTTGGCAAGGATTTCCAATAATTGTTCGTCCAGTTGATCTATTTGTTTCCGTAGCTCGGTTAAGTTTTCCGTAGTTTGTACTGTATCCCGGATAACCAATAAATTCAAAACATATTCTAACACATCCGGAGTAATTTGTTGTTCTTTGTCACTCCAAGCGACATCAGGACTACAATGAGATTCAATGATCAATCCGTTGAAATTCAAGTCCATGGCCTGTTGTGAAATCGGAGCGATTAATTCCCTTTTTCCTCCAATATGGCTTGGATCGCAAAACATAGGTATTTCAGGGATTCTACGGTGTAATTCTATAGGAATATGCCATTGCGGAAGATTCCGGTAAAGTTTTTTATCATAAGAACTGAATCCTCGATGTATAACTGCTAATTTGTGTATTCCGGCATTGTATAATCGTTCGATAGCCCCAATCCATAATTCTAAATCCGGATTGACGGGATTTTTAATCAATACAGGAATATTTGTACCTCTTAAGGCATCAGCAATTTCTTGTACAGCAAATGGATTAGCTGTGGTTCTTGCCCCAATCCATAGAATGTCAATATTGTATTTCAGCGCTTCATAAACATGCTTTTCGTTAGCTACTTCTGTAGAAACATACATACCTGTTTCTTGTTTAACTCGTTTAAGCCAACTTAAACCTTCGTTTCCCACACCCTCAAATCCTCCGGGTTTGGTGCGAGGTTTCCAGATACCTGCGCGATAAATCTTAATACCCTTCGATGCTAATTGTCGGGCTGTATTCATTACTTGTTCTTCGGTTTCCGCACTGCATGGGCCAGCAATAACTAAAGGCCTTTTGTCATCTACACCCGGAAGTAAAATTGATTCTAATTTCATATTTGACTTATTATGATTTTTATTTTAAAATAGTTTGTATTCTCTTGAGAGATTCATTTAATAAATCTTCCTTTTGACAAAGGGAAATTCTGATATATTGTTTCCCATTCGTTCCGAAGATAAAACCTGGAGTTATGAAAACCTTCGCTTCGTACAATATTTTATCTGCTAATTCTCCACTGTCTTTGTATTGTTGTGGAATTTTACCCCAAAGAAACATTCCCGATTGATCTGGATCAAAAGAACAATGTAGAAGATTCATTATATTTTCGGCGATCTTTCTTCTTTTCTTGTAGATATTGTTCATTTCCTGGTACCATTCTCTTGTATTGTTCAGAGCTTCGACAGCAGCAAGCATCATCGGTTTAAATTGTCCGGAGTCTATGTTGCTTTTTACTTTCAAAATCCAGTCGACAAACTGAGCATTGGATGCGAGCATTCCCATCCGCCATCCCGGCATATTGTGTGATTTGCTCATCGAATTGAGTTCTATACAGATATCTTTTGCCCCTTCTGTTTGTAAAATACTGAGAGGATTTTCATTCAGAATAAAGCTGTATGGATTATCGTTTACGACCACGATTCCGTGTTTTTTCCCGAAAGCAACTAATTTTTCAAAGAGTTCGGGAGTTGCTTTAGCTCCTGTAGGCATATTTGGATAATTAACCCACATAAGTTTGACATGGCTTAAATCTAACTTTTCCAAAGCCTCAAAATCCGGTTGCCAATAATTATTTTCGTCTAAGTCATAAGTAATTATATTGGATTCAACTAATTGGCTTACAGAACTGTAAGTAGGATATCCCGGATTAGGAATCAAAACTCCATCTCCGGGATTGAGAAATGCCAGAGATACATGTAAAATACCTTCTTTGGATCCTATTAATGGTTGAATTTCTTTTGCCGGATCTAACTCCACATGATACCAGTCTTGATACCATTTGGCAAATCCTTTTCTCAATTCAGGGATTCCGATATATGGCTGATAGCCGTGTGCATCTGATTTCCAACTTTCTTCACATATAGTCCGGATGGTTGATTCGGAAGGAGGAAGATCAGGACTTCCTACTCCTAAACTAATTACCTGATGTCCGGCAGCATTCATTTCTGCAATTTCTTTCAGCTTTTTTGAAAAATAATATTCCGAGACCGATTGTAAACGGCGGGCAGGCTCTATTTTTTTGTAAGCTTCATTTTCCTTCTTCATATTCTCCAAGTATTCTAAAATTTTTTGTTAATGGAATAATAGCATCTAAACTTTGTTTGTAACGGACATAATCATTGAATGTTAAATCGATGTAAAAAAGGTATTCCCATTCTCTTCCTATGATCGGTAAAGATTGAATTTTTGTAAGATTGATGTTGTAGAAAGAAAAAATGGAAAGAACTTTAGACAAGCTCCCCTCTGCATGAGGAAGAGCAAATACCAAAGATGTTTTGTTTATTTTTTTATTCTTTGTCAAGTTTTCTACATCTTTTTCATTTGCCAACACTAAGAATCTTGTAAAATTACGTTTATTGGTTTCAATTCCTTCTTGTAAGATTTTCATTCCATATATTTCTGCAGCGTATTTACTGCAAATAGCGGCATGTCCATGTAATTGTTTTTCCGAAATTTCTTTCGCACTTAATGCAGTATCACTTTTTTCCACTATTTTAATGTGTGGGTAATGGCTCAAAAATTCATTACATTGCATTAAAGCAATGGGGTGGGAGTTTATTTCGACAATATCGTTAAAATCTTCTTCGGGTAAGCAAACCAGACTGTGAGAAATATGTAGTTTATATTCTCCGGTAACCTTTAATCCGCTTTCCCGTATTAACTCATAATTTTGAAGAAGGCTTCCCGCAATGGTGTTTTCAATAGCCATTATTCCAATTACATCAGTATTTTTTTTGACTGTAGTAATTACATTCTTGAAATGTTCACATGGAAGTATCTCTACATTTTCTTCAATAAAATAATTGTGGGCCGCGATCTCGTGATATGAGCCTGCAATTCCTTGTATGGCAATTTTTTTCATTTACTTTAATTATTGATAAAAAAAAATCCCATCTTTTCAGACAGGATTTTATTGATTTATTGTTTGCTTTTTGCTTACATTTTTTTTATTCAATATTATACAAAAATCCTGTCTTACTTTTGCTAAAGTAAAAATAAAAGTAAAAAAAGTATGCATAAGACATTTTTTGCATGACAATGGATTTTGTTTCAGGTTGCAAATTTAGTGATTTTTTTATTTGATGCAAATTTTTTTGATTTTTTATTTAGAGATAATCTAAGGCAATTTTAATAAAGGGATAAAAACAATTCAATATCTCCTGAAGGAAAATTAAAATGTCCGCCAATATAAGAGTTTACTAGTTTACCATAATACATGTACACTCCTGAACGGAATCCTCTGTCTGATTTTGTGATACCATCTACTCCTCCGGATTCTCCCATCCTAGTAATCAACGGAGCAAAAATGTTACTCAATGCCATAGATGTTGTCCTTGCTACCCTTGAGCTAATGTTAGGTGCACAATAATGTAGAACGCCATGTCTTTCAAATATTTCCGGATGTCCTTCCGGTAAAAAACAAGAAGTTTCGAAACATCCTCCTTGATTAATGCTTAGATCGATGATTAAAGATCCCTTCTTCATAGAACGTACCATATCTTCTGATATGATTTGTCTGACAGGAGCATTGAAATAACGTAGAGCTCCAATGACTACGTCGGCAGATTTAAATGCATTGGCAAGGACATGTGGTTGAAAAACTGAAGTGAAAAGCGTTTGTCCTAAAGAATGTTGTATTTCTCTTAATTTACAAATATCGTTATCGAATATTTTAACGCAGGCTCCTAACGCCATTGCGGCTCTAGCGGCAGTACTCCCCGTGATTCCTGCCCCAATAATGACCACTTCTGTTGGAGATACTCCTGGTATTCCACCCATTAAAATACCTTTTCCTCCATGCACATTGCTTAGTAATTCGGATGCGACTGATATGGACGCAGAACCTTCTATCTCAGATATGGAATTGCGCACGGGGTAATTATTTTTATCATTAGACATCAATTCGTAACCAATTGCGTTTAGCTTTTTGGAAATCATAGCATTGATGGTTTCCCGTGAAAGAGATGACATCTGTAACATGCTAAAAATCGTTGCCCGGTTTTTCATTAAAGAAATTTCTTCAAGTGAAGGAGGGGCTATCTTGAAAATAATATTGCTTTGGAATACTTCTGCTCTAGAGGAAACAATTAAAGCTCCTGACTCGGAATAAGTAGCATCAGAATAATTGATTCCATGTCCGGCTTCTTTTTCTACAATTACCTGATGTCCTGCTTCGGTAATCATGTCAACAGCTTCTGGGGTAAGAGGAAGGCGCCTCTCTTTTTGTTGATTTTCTTTAGGGATGCCAATTACAAGGCGTTTTTTTGTATTTCCTATTTCTTTCAATAATTCCTGTGGAATGAAAGAGGTTTTTTCTCTATTTATTTCGGATGTTCCCATAATTAGCTTATTTAAGGTATTGTTAATTTATGTGAGTTTAACATATTAATTAGTTGAGATATAATTGACTCAAGATTTGTTTTAACAGGAATATGTTCTATATCTAAAATGATATTTGCCTGATTGTAGAAAACTTCTCTTTTTTGTAGGTTTTTATCAATAAAATTTAATAATTCATCATTTGATTTATCTTTGATGAGGGGACGGGAATTTTTACAAACGTTTAAACGGTTAGTAAGTTCCTGTGCAGAAGCCTTTAAGTAAATAGTGGTTCCTGCTATATTCATTTTTTCCATGCTATTATGAAAGCACGGAGCACCTCCTCCGGTAGAAATAACAATGTTCTCAAAATTTGAAATTTCTTCGAGTGTACGGGCTTCTATTTGGCGGAAATTTTCTTCTCCATTATCTGCGAATAGTTGTGAAATAGATTTATTATAACGTTTTTCGATGAAATGATCCAAATCGATAAATTCCAATCCAAGTGCTTTTGATAACAACCTGCCAATAGTTGTTTTTCCGGCTCCCATATAACCGATCAAAAAGATTCTTTGCATCTACTATTAGTTTTTGCAAAAATACAATTTTTTTGTGTTATTTTTGCGTTTCTAAGTTAAAAACTAGCAATTTGACACAAATAAAACAGAAATATTATGTAGTCTGGAAAGGATATTCTACAGGTGTGTTTGACGATTGGGAAAGTTGTAAAGAGCAAATACAAGGATACGAAAATGCCCAATATAAAGCGTTTTCTTCTAAAGAAGAGGCTTTGCAAGCGTTACAATCTGATTACTGGAGTTTTGTAAATAAAGAGAAGAATAAGAAACCTTCAATAATAATTCCTGGAGATTATATTACGGAAAGCATATCAGTAGATGCTGCTTGTAGTGGAAATCCTGGCAAAATGGAATATAGGGGAGTTTATACGAAAACAAAACAACAAATATTTCATTGTGGTCCTTTGGAAGAAGGGACTAACAACATTGGAGAATTTTTAGCAATAGTCCATGCTTTAGCCCTCTTGAAAAAAGAGAATAACCATTTACCGATATATTCAGATAGTGTAAATGCAATCCTTTGGGTACAAAATAAAAAATGCAAAACAAAACTAGAGCAAACACCTCGAAATAAAATCATTTTTGAACTAATAGAGCGTGCCGAGAAATGGTTACAAAATAATACTTACACAACACAAATCATGAAATGGGAAACGAAAAAATGGGGAGAGATTCCCGCTGATTTTGGCAGAAAATGAGAAAATAAGAATTTAAAGTATCGTTGCGATTCTTTTTTCTGATGTTCTTCTTTTTTTATATCTTTGTTTCCATTAATCAACTGAATGAATATGAGTACTAAAATATATGTGACTCAACCCGCTTTACCTCCTTTAGATGAATTTGTTCCCTATCTAGAACAAATATGGGAAAACAAATGGTTGACTAATAACGGGCCATTACATCAACAACTAGAAAAAGAATTGGCTGCTTATTTAGGTGTAAAGTATATTTCTTTGTTTTCTAATGGAACCCTAGCCTTAATATCTGCATTACAGGCATTAAATATTGCAGGTGAGGTGATAACTACTCCATTTAGTTTTGTTGCAACGACACATTCTCTCTGGTGGAATAAAATAACCCCGGTTTTTGTGGATATAGAACCTCGATATTTAAATCTAGACCCAGATAAAATAGAAGCGGCCATCACAGAAAAGACAACAGCTATTATGCCTGTTCATGTCTACGGAAATCCTTGCCAAGTAGAAAAAATACAACAAATAGCAGACAAACATGGATTGAAAGTAATATATGATGCAGCTCATACCTTTGGAGTAAAAAAAGAAGGTATTTCTATTTTGAATTATGGTGATTTATCCATCCTTAGTTTTCATGCAACCAAAGTATACAGTACCATTGAAGGAGGAGCAATTATTTGCCATACGGAAGAAATGAAGCATCACATAGATAATCTGAAAAATTTCGGCTTCAGAGGTGAAACTATCGTTGAAGAACCTGGTATCAATGCAAAACTGAATGAGGTGCAGGCGGCTTATGGTTTACTTCAATTGAAATATGTAGATGGATTCATTCAAAAACGAAAAGAAATAACAGAATTGTATCGTAAACAGTTGAATGATATTCCTGGTATTCGTCTTTTAGAAGATATGAAAAATGTTGAACATGGATATTCTTATTTCCCTATTTTAATAGATGAAAAAAAATATGGAATGAGTAGAGATACTTTATATGAAAAATTAAAAGAAAATAATGTTTTTTGCAGACGGTATTTTTATCCGTTAATCAGTGAATTTGAGCCATATGAAAATTTGTCATCTGCAAAAAAAGAAAATTTACCAATTGCAACAGAAATAGCCCAACAAGTGTTGTGTTTGCCTATTTATGTGGAATTATCTGTTAATGACGTAAATTTTGTTTGTTTAATTGTAAAATCACAAAGATGAAGCTGGGCATAATGCAGCCATATTTTTTGCCGTACATTGGTTATTTTCAATTGATAAAAGCAGTTGAAAAATATATTATTTATGATGATGTTCAATATATTAAAGGGGGCTGGATTAATCGAAATAGGATGCTGTTGGAAGGTAAGGATTTTATGTTTAATCTATTACTATCAGGAGCGAGTTCGAATAAGTTAATAAACGAAATAGAAGTAGCACCCAGTCAGTTGAAACTTCTTAAGACAATTGAATCGGCCTATAAAAAAGCTCCTTGCTTTAATGAAGTATATCTTTTGATAGAAAAAATAATTAATTACAGTGATAAGAATTTGGGAAAATACATAGGAAACAGTATAACTCAAATTGCAGATTATTTGGGCCTTAAAACAGAATTTATTTATTCTTCAGATATTGAAAAAAAAAATGAATTGAGAGCTGAAGAAAAAGTGCTACACTTATGTGGATTATTAAAAGCTACAGAATATTTTAATGCTATAGGAGGACAAGAATTATACTCAAAAGAAGAGTTTAAGCAAAAGAATATTGATTTGAAATTTTTGAAAACGAAATTGGTAGAGTATAAGCAATTTAATAATGAATTTGTGCCATTTTTATCTATTTTAGATGTACTAATGTTTAATTCTCCAATCGAAATAAATGGAATGTTGGATAATTACGAATTGATTAATGGATAAAGCTATTGGAGGATATTTTGGTTTAGAATTACGGCAGGGGGAGCATTATCATTCAAATGCTATAAAATTGAACACAGCTCGTAATTGTTTAGAATATATTCTTGTTGCAAAACAATACACGAAAATTTATATTCCATACTATACTTGTGAAGTGGTTCTTGAACCAATAAAAAAATATAATATTGATTACGAATTTTATCATATAAACGAGAATTTAGAGCCAATAAAAAATTATAAACTTTTAGCAAATGAAGCTTTTTTATACACAAATTATTTTGGATTAAAAGATGAGTTTATAAAAAAAATATCTAATATTTATCAAAATCAGTTCATAGTTGATAATGCACAAGCTTTTTATAATAAGCCAATGGCTGGAATAGATACTTTTTATTCTGCTCGTAAGTTTTTCGGAGTATCGGACGGAGCATATCTTTATACGGACAAATTTCTACCAATACATTTGGACCAAGATATTTCTTATAATCGGATGTCTCATTTATTAAAACGATTAGATGTATCTGCTGAATTTGGATATGCTGACTTTGCCAATAATGATAACTCTTTGATCAATGAGCCGATAAAAAGAATGTCTAATCTAACAGATGCAATGCTGAGAAGCATTAATTATGAAGAAGCAAAGCAGAAGCGAATAGAAAACTTTAATTACTTGCATTTGAGGTTAAAACATAAAAATATATTTCAGTTTAAGGTGTCAGATAGCTTTGTGCCAATGGTTTACCCTTTTATGACAAAGAATATAGCTTTAAGAAAAAGGTTAATTGACAATAAAGTATATATTGCAACTTACTGGAATAATGTGTTGGGTTGGGCTAAGAAAAATGATTTAGAATATGCATTGGTTGATGAAATTATTCCAATACCTTTGGATCAAAGATATAATAGGCAATGCCTTGAGCAAATAGTTTCAATTGTAATATGATTTATGGAAAAAATAATAATAATAGGAGGTAGGGGCACTGCTATCGTTATAGCAGAACAAATAGACGATGCAATTAATCGATTTTGTGCTAAATATGAAGTATTAGGCTTGGCATTAGATGACCTTTCTAATGGAGAAATAATAAATGGTTATCCTATTTTATGTGGAACAAGGGAGTTGATGAGTAAATATGGGGAATTTGAGGATGTTAAATTTATTTATTCTTTATATAGACCTGATATAATGGAAGAAAGAACAGAATTATTGCATAGTTATCATATACCATATGATAAATTTACAAATTTTGTTCATCCCACTGTTATGCATGCACGTTCAGTAAAAATGGGTATTGGAAATGTTATATTGGCAAATACGATTATTAATCCAAATTTTGTGTTGGGTAATTTTAATACAATAAATTCACTCTGTTTGTTAGGACATGATTCAAAAATGGGTAATAATAATTATTTTGCAGCTGAAGTAGGTTTGGGAAGCGGTGTGTGTTTGGGGGATAAAAATTTTATAGGATTAAATTCTACAATAAGAAATGGGTTGTTTATTGGAGATAATAATATAATAGCAATGGCTTCAAATGTTGTCAAAAATGTTGAAAATAACCAAATATTGATGGGAAATCCTGCGAAAGAAAAAGAAAAATTGAATAATATAATCAGATAACTATGAATAAATCAATATTAGGTTTATATTACGAAGAATTTGAAGTTGGAGCAACAATAGAACATTCACTTTCTAAAACTATTTTCGAAAGTGATAATAATTTTTTCAGTTTGCTTACAATGAATCATCATCCGGTTCATACAAATCTTGATTATGCAGAAAAAAATCAACATGGACAGATATTGGTAGTTGGTACCTTAGTGTTTTCATTAGTAGTAGGCATAACAGTGCCTGATATAAGTGGAAAGGCAATAGCTAATCTTGGTTATGAAGATGTAAAACATTTAAATCCGGTATTTATTAACGATACTATATATGCCAGAACTGTTATTTTAGAGAAACAAGAATCTAAATCTAAACAAGATCGGGGAATCATTTATGTTGAAACAATCGGGTACAATCAACGAGGAGAAAATGTAATATCTTTTCGACGCAAAGTATTAATAAAGAAAAAAGATAGTTGATTATGGATACAAATACTCTGATGCGTAGTCTCATGTTTGTTCCGGCACACAATGAGCGTTTGTTGGATAATGCAGCGCGAACACAAGCAGACGTACTGTTATTTGATATTGAAGATTCAGTTCAACCCATAGAAAACAAACAAATAGCACGAAACAACATATTAAAATATATATCGAAGGGAATTTTTAAAGGTAGATTGATTTTTCCTCGTGTAAATGATAGAGAAAGTGGACACTTGCTACAAGATGTGTATCAACTTACAGTTGAAGGCATAGCTGGTTTTATGTATCCTAAAGTACAAAGGGGAGAAGATGTTTATTTTTTCGGTAAGCTGTTGGAGACAATAGAGTACGAAAAAAAAATTCCTATTGGGACTTTTAAAATAATTCCATTGATAGAAACTACTGCTGCAGTTATGAATATTCAAGAAATATGTAATGCATGTAAGAATAGAGTGATAGCAGTAGCGTTTGGTTGCGAAGATTTTGTTACAGATTTGGGAGGTAAACATGATTCTGAAGGTTTGAGTATTTTCACTGCACGATCAATAATTGCCATGGGAGCTAGAGCTTGTGGTGTAATTCCAATTGATACAGTTCATATAAAAGTGCATGACTTGGAAGATCTTGAAAAAAATCTGACTTTAAGTAAAAAATTAGGTTATGAAGGGATGCTAGTGTTGAATCCAAAAGAGTTGCCTTTAGTCCATCAATACTATTCCCCCACCGAAGATGAAATCAAATGGGCGGAAGAAATGCTAAGATTGTCAGAAGAAGCTGTTTTGGAAGGTAAAGGGGTAGCTGTCAAAGATGGTAAGTTTATAGGACCGCCTATGGTAAAGATGGCGAAAAAAATATTATCGAAACAAAGAAAATGAATACAGAAGAAGAGTCGCTTTTAGTTAGTATTTGTTGTTTAGCATATAATCATGAACCCTACATTCGTCAATGTTTAGATGGATTTATGATGCAAAAAACAAATTTTTCTTTTGAAGTTCTAATTCATGACGATGCTTCTACAGATAAGACAGCAGATATTATTCGAGAATATGAAGTTAAATATCCGGCTATAATTAAGCCGATTTATCAAATAGAAAATCAATATTCGAAAGGGGTAGGAGTTACACGGGTATATCAATTCCCAAGAGCACAAGGGAAATACATTGCTCTTTGCGAAGGCGATGATTATTGGACAGATCCTTTGAAACTACAGAAACAAGTAGATTTTTTAGAAGCCAATCCTGAATATGGTATGGTACATACTCATTTTATAGGATATAACATGGTAGAAAAAGAATTTGAAGAAGTTCAAAAAAATAAAATACAAGATTGTTCTTTCAGAAATTTATTAAAAGCAAATTCCATAGGAACCCTAACTGCATTATATCGTAAAGAATATAATAACCAAGCTATTGAAGAAGGATGTTTTAGTCAAGGATTTTTAATGGGAGATTACCCGTTGTGGTTATATATATCAACACAATCGAAAATTAAATTCCTTGAAGATTGTACGGCAGTGTACAGAATCTTACCTGAAAGTGCCTCTCATACAAATGATCCGGTAAAAAAAATAAGATTTGAAGAATCAGTTCTTAAAATTAAAATATTTTTTGCTGACAAATATGATGCAAAGGACATCATCCAAACTGAAACAGTTCGTTTTAACCGCAAAAAATTGAAAATAGCTAAAAGAAATTATTTAAAAAAAGAAGGTAAAGAAGCATTTGAATATTTGAAAAAAAGCGGAGAGGTTAAATTAAAAGATTATATTCCTTATTATTGTTCTCAATATAAATTTTTTTATTTTTTGTACAGGCAAATTTCTAGAAAATAAAACTACATTTGTGTTTTAAATAATCACTTTAGTTATTATAACCATTAAGATGTGTGATAAAACATATGAAAAATCCATTGATATCTGTCATTGTTCCTTGTTATAATCAAGCTCAATTTCTTTCAGAAACACTTCAATCGGTATTAAAACAAACGTATTCACATTGGGAATGTATTATTGTGAATGATGGTTCTCCGGATAATACGGAAGAAATAGCTAAAATATATTGCGAAAAAGACAATCGATTTAAGTATATATACAAAGAAAATGGTGGATTGTCTTCTGCAAGAAATGCAGGAATAAATATTGCTACAGGAGATTTTATCCAATTTTTAGATTCTGATGATATCATCCTTCCTCAAAAGTTTGAGGTTCAATTAAAAAATTTTCCAAAAGAAACAGGAATTGCTATTTCCTCTTACATGATATTGAAAAAAAATTCTTCCAAACCTTTGGTTGATAAATATCTTACCCATTCTGTAGGTAATTTACGGGAAGATATACTGTTTCAATGGGATAATCATTTCAGTATACCAATTCATACAGCATTGTTTCGAAACGATTATTTCTTTAAACATGAAATCCGTTTTAAGGAAAACTTAAAAGCCAAAGAAGATTGGGTATTCTGGGTAGAATGTACGCAAATTAATGCTTTATATAAAAAAGATGATATTGTTTTGGCATACTATCGAAAGCATGGAAACAGTATGACAAAAAATAAGCTTTTGATGTTTGAAAATACATTTGATGCGTTTTTTATGGTTTTAGATATTATTTCTGATGAGAGATTGAAAAACCAATTAAAAGAAAAGCTAAAAAATGCTTCAGGTATTTTATTTATAAAATATTGGAAAGGGAAAGTAAAATACAACAGATTCTTTAATATAATGGTAATTGTTAATTTTTTCCTTTTAATCGGATTGATTTTATTATTATGTAAAACAATTAATGTATAGTTATACTTCCAGTTTATAGAAAACATACAAAATGTGAGCAAATAATCTGAAAGCGACATATCACAGGATATATAAAACGTTACAGAAAAACGCTAAAGAAATGAGAGTCAAGTTATTGAAATTCTAATAAAAAGATTCCTTTTTCATCAAAAATCCTATTGCAAATATCTAATAAATTCTCTGAAGAGAGTTTTTCTATATTCTCATAAGTTTCCTGGAGACTATCATATCTGTTATAATGCAAAAAGGCTTTACCCAAAATCAAGGAAGTGTTTTCCTTATTTTCGTTGAAAATTCCCAATTGTCCTATTAATTGTTTTTTTGCAGCGTGTAATTGTAAGGTAGTTAATTTATTTTCTCTAAATTTCTTTAATTCTTTGAATATTAGATTAATACATTTTTCTGCATGACGTTTTTCAGATCCGAAATAAATAGAAAAAATACCGGTATCTGTATATGAAGTCAACGAAGAATCAACTTGATACACCAGTCCATGTTTTTCCCGTAAAGAAATATTCAGGCGACTATTCATTCCCGGTCCACCTAACATGTTATTGATCAAATATAGACCTAACCGATTTTCATCAAAAAGGCTGTAAGCTCGTCCGCCAATCATTACATGAGATTGGCTGGTTTCTTTTTTTTTGTAAAAATGTTGACCTTGAATAATTTCAGGAGATTTTCTATTAAGATTACGTAGTACTTTATTGACATCGGACATATATTTTTCTGCTAAACGGATGATCTTTTTGAAATTTGTTCTTCCCATTGAGAAAAATACCATATTTGATGGACAATAATATTGGTTCATAAATTCTAATCCGGATTCGTGGGAAAAGGCTTTGACAGATTGTTGAGTTCCTAAAATATAATGACCTAATGAATGTCCTTCGAAAATCATATTCTCAAATTCATCGTAAATAAGTTCAGCCGGATTATCTTCGTAAGAATTAATTTCATCAAGAATAACTTCTATCTCTTTTTTTGCCTCATCTTCCGGGAAACAGGAATGAAATGTTAGGTCGTATAATAATTCAAAAGCTCTTTCAAAATGTTGTTCTAAAAAAATACTGTAAATAAAGGTTTCTTCTTTAGTAGTGTATGCATTTAATTCGCCTCCGACCGCTTCCATGCGATTTAAAATATGCCAGGAATGACGTTTTGTAGTCCCTTTAAATAACATGTGCTCCACAAAATGAGCTATTCCATAGTTGTTTTTTTCTTCATCCCGAGCTCCGATATTGATTGCAAATCCACAATATGAAACAGGAGAATCACAAGGTAAGTGTACTATTCTCAAACCATTGGGTAAACGGTGACTATGATAATGCATTTTTTTGTTTTTATTTGAGGTTACAAAATTAGAAATAAATACCTTTGCACGCAGAATAACAGAAGAAAATTATAAAGTACCGTTTAATATGATAGAAAAATTGGAAGAAATTCTTCGTAAGGAAGCGTCGGCTGTTCTCAATATCCCGTTGACTGACGCTTATGAAAAAGCTGTAAATCTGATTGTAAAACAAGTACATCACAAAAAGGGGAAATTAGTTACAAGTGGTATGGGAAAAGCAGGGCAGATAGCTTCAAATATAGCTACTACTTTCAGTTCCACCGGAACTCCCGCATGTTTTCTTCATCCAAGCGAAGCTCAACACGGAGATTTAGGAATACTTAGTCCGAATGACATCATGTTGGTTATTTCTAATTCCGGAAAAACACGTGAAATAATAGAATTAATCCATTTATCCAGGATCTTGGTGCCGGAAATTCAATTCATAGTGATAACCGCCAATCCGGAAAGTCCTTTGTCAGAGCAAGCTGATGTTGCTTTATTTACCGGTAATCCAGCAGAAGTATGCCCGTTAGGAATGACTCCTACTACATCCACTACAGTAATGACGGTAATCGGAGATATGTTAGTTGTTTCTACGATGGAAAAAATAGGATTCTCTCGTGAAGAATATGCTAAAAGGCATCATGGAGGATATTTGGGAGCTTTATCTAGAGGGGATATTAGTCACCTCCAATAGATAGAACAACATCAAAAAAGTATAAAATATCTTTGTTAATACCGTATAATTCTTAAATATATCTAATCTGGTAACAATTGGCTTGTTTTTATGCTACATTTGCGAGACAAGTATTGTCAATTTATGGAGTTAAAGTCTATTATTATATCCCTTATCTTTTGTTTATTGACTGCCTGTAATTCTGATATACCTCAAATCAGGGTTGGTTGTGAGAATGAGACAAAAGGTGTTTACACTGTGAAATGGGAGCTTTTCCCAATGAAACAAGGTACAGTGAGGATATTTGAATCTCGTTCTCCGGATATTTTTGATCGAGCAATTTTAGTGGACGAGAAGCCTATTAGCGACGGGTTTTCTATTATTCGTAGAGAAAATAACCAACGTCACTTTTTTCGACTCGTTTTTGATAAAAAATATTCTTCCATTGTCGGAGAAAGACATATTCTAACCGATAAAGTAGATAACTTAAGAGATCTAGGTGGATATTATCAAGGAAAGACTAAACAAATTAAATGGGGGAAAATTTATCGTTCCGGAAATCTTTCCAATCTTTCATCCAAAGATAGGATTATTTTAGATTCGTTATATGTGAAAACCGTAATAGATTTTCGGGATGAAAAGAAAGCAAAATATTATCCTTCCAAATATAAAGCTCCTGTAATGAAAGATATTTATTTACATAGTATATCGGTCGACTCAATTGGTGAAAAAGTAATAGGAGGAGTAATGAAAAAAGGAGACGTTTTGGTTTCTTTACAAGATATGTATGCACAAATCCTTGATAAAGATACAGCATCTTTGTCACGATTATTTGAAATTTTATTAGATCAGAAAAACTATCCGCTTCTTTATTATTGTGGACTGGGAAAAGATAAGGCAGGATTAGTTTCTATTCTCATCTTAGAAGCTTTAGGAGTAGACCAAGAAGAAATATTTTACGATTATATGCTTTCTAATCGCTATATTAATTTTAACAGGGCAGTAGAAACTGCTCGCCAATTACCTGTAGAAACACAAGAAGCATTGACTACCCTGTTGAGTGTGAATGAGCAATTATTCAACTTTATTTATGAAAAAATAAAAATGGATTATGGTTCTATGAATAATTATTTGGAAAAAAAATTGAATCTTACTCCGCAGAAAAAAATACAACTTCGAGAAATATTATTGTATTGATTGAAACATTTGAGTTTCATACTCCACACTCCCAGTATGATAAGACAATGAGAAACAGAAATATTTTTGGTAAAAATCAGATAGATTTACATAATAAATAATTACCTTTGCGCCGCAAAATAAACAAAAAATTCACCGCCGGAACTCCGGCTATTTAATCATCGATTTTGAAAACATTTGAAGAATTAGGGGTATCTCTGCCTATTATTAAGGCAATTACCGAAATGGGATACGAAAGCCCAATGCCCGTACAGGAGGAAGTGATTCCATACTTATTGGGAAAAGACAACGAAGTAATCGCATTAGCACAAACAGGAACCGGCAAAACAGCTGCTTTCGGATTGCCGCTCATTCAAGGAATTAATATTGAATTATATAGTCCTCAGGCAGTAGTTCTTTGTCCTACTCGTGAATTGTGTTTGCAAATAGCAGACGATTTGATCGAATATTCCAAATACATTGATAATCTTAAGGTGCTTCCTGTATATGGAGGTTCTAGTATTGAAAGTCAAATCAAATCTTTAAAAAGAGGAGTACATATTGTGGTTGCCACTCCCGGAAGATTGATTGATTTGTTGAATAGAAAAACGGTAAAATTAGACCATGTAAAAAATGTGGTGTTGGATGAAGCAGATGAGATGCTTAATATGGGCTTTTCCGAAAGTATTGATGCTGTATTGGCAGAAGTTCCGGAAACCCGTAATATGTTACTTTTTTCTGCTACCATGCCTGCGGGAATAAAGAAGATCACCAAAAAATACATGCGTTCTCCGAAAGAAATTACTATCGGAAGAAAAAATGAAGGGACAAAAAATGTAAAGCATGTCTATTACATGGTACATGCTAAAGATAAGTATTTAGCACTGAAACGGATAGCAGATTATTATCCGAATATATACGGAATCATTTTTTGTCGTACTCGCAAAGAAACTCAAGAAATAGCAGACTTATTGATTAAAGACGGCTATAACGCAGATTCCCTTCATGGAGATTTATCTCAACAACAACGGGATTATGTGATGAATAAGTTTCGTATCCGGAACTTACAATTATTAGTGGCAACAGATGTCGCTGCCCGTGGGTTGGATGTAGATGATTTAACTCATGTGATTAACTACGGACTGCCGGATGACATTGAATCTTATACACATAGGAGTGGAAGGACAGGACGTGCCGGAAAAACAGGAACTTCTATTTCAATTATCCACCTGAAAGAAAAGCATAAAGTTCGCGAAATAGAAAAAATACTGAATCGTCCGTTTGAAAAAGGAGAAATTCCATCAGGGACGCAAATCTGTGAAAAACAACTTTATAATTTCATAGATCAAGTAGAAAAAGTCAAAGTTAACGAAGCAGAAATAGAAGGAATTTTGCCATCTATATATAGAAAATTAGAGTGGTTAGACAAAGAAGATATGCTTAAAAGAGTTATTTCTTTGGAATTCAATCGCTTGATAGATTATTACCAAGATGCAGGAGAAATAGAAACTCCAGAAGAGTATACCAGAAAGAGAGAGAAAGGAGAACGACCTCAAGGAAATTCGCGTAAAGGAGAAAAAGGCTATGCCCGTTTATTTATTAATATAGGGAAAATGGATGGAATTACTAATCCCCAGGCTTTGATTGGGTTAGTTAATGATTATGTCCCCGGTAGAATTACCATAGGTAAAATAGATTTGATGAAAAACTTTTCCTTTTTCGAAGTGAGGGAAGGTGATGCTAATGCCGTGGTTAAAGCAATGCGAAAAGGTGAATTACAGGGAAGACGTATCTCTGTTGAAATAGCACAAGATAAACCCTCTGTAAACAGGGAAATGAGTATCAAAAAGTCTCAAGATAATAAAAAGAAGAAACCATTTAGAAGATAGGTATTTCTATTGGACATTTAGAAGAAGTTAGATAATTCTAAAAAATAACATCTAAGAAAACTTTGGAATCGAGTGTATTTGAGGAAATCAAGATTAAAAAAAATCAGATTTATTTGGAAATTAAAATAAAACGATTACCTTTGCACTCGCTTTTAAAAAGCAAATAGGCTGATTCACTAGCTCAGCAGGTAGAGCACATCCCTTTTAAGGATGGGGTCCTGGGTTCGAGCCCCAGGTGGATCACGAACTCAAATTAATATATTTTAAGGCTGATAATCGACTGATTATCAGCCTTTTATTTTTGAATAGCGAGAACCCCAATAGGATCCCGAACTCCCTGTCCAAAATAGTGCAATTCAATGAAAACAAACAGGTTACAAAATCTATTTTTCCTAAGTCTATTTTGGATCATTCCTTAAAATTTTTCCAGATCGTAACTGCAAATTACAATTTATTCTCAGGTACGATTTTATGTATATCTTTCTGATTTAATTATTATTATATTAAAATCAGAATTTATCATGAGAAACACTTTCAGTATTCTTTTCTTTATTAAGAAGAATGAACCAAAAAAGAATGGTTTCGTTACAATTATGATTCGCGTTACCGTAAACGGGAAACAAGTGCAATTCAGCAGCAATCTGCAAGTGAATCCGAAAACATGGGATCAGAAAGGAGGAAAAGTTCAAGGTCGATCATCCTTATCCAAGGAGTTGAATTCTCAAATTGAAGTTATCAGAATGACGCTTTACAAGCATTACATTCGATTCATCAGTGATTGTGAAGAGGTAACTCCCAATAAAATTAAAGCGGCTTTTCTTTCGGTTGGAAGTGAAACGACTTTAATTTATCAATTTGATAAGCATAATGAATTATATCAATCAATGACCAGGTCTCAAATAACCTACAAAACTTATTTACGTTATGAGCTAACCAAAAACAGGTTAATTGAATTTATGGAACACGAGTATGGATTTCGGGATATTCAGTTGAACAAAATAACAGTGTCTTTTATAGAGAAATTTTATTCATACATCCAATCCAAATACCATTGCTCCAATAATACCACCATGAAATTTATCCAAAGATTTCGGGCAATAATGAATTTTGCAGAAAACTTAGATTTGCTTTCAAAAAATCCATTTTTCTTTTACAAGATCCGCTTTCAAAAAACAAGTAGAACTTATTTGAATCTGGAAGAAATCAATAAGATTTGGCAAAAAGAATTCTTGACAAAAAGATTGGAACAGATTCGTGATATTTTCATTTTCAGTTGTTGGACTGGGTTATCATTCATTGATATTTGTAATTTGAGGGAGGAAAATATTCAACTTGCCTTCGATAATAAATATTGGATAATAATTAACCGACAGAAAAACAATAATCCTTCCCATGTACCTCTTTTAAAAATACCACTTCAAATTATCAACAAGTATAAAGGAAAACTATCAGAAGGAAAAATCTTTCCTATCACTAGTAATCAAAAATTGAATGAATACTTGAAAGAAATAATGACAATCTGTGTAATTGAAAAGAACGTCACATTTCGTGTTGCACGTCATTCATTTTCGACTTCGGTTACTTTGGGGAATGGAGTACCTATTGAAACTATTTCTCAAATGTTGGGGCATAATAATATAAAGACAACACAAATTTATGCTCAGATTACAGATTTGAAGATAAGTAAAGATATGAAGAATTTGGAGAAAAGGTTAAAACGATTTGATTCTATATAAATCAAATGAGGCTGTAAATAAACTGTCTGAGAAGATTTGAGAATATAGTTCATTTACAGTCTCATATCATATCCATTTCTTAAATATAAATTAATTATCCAATAGTGCCATATTTGACAATTTTTTTTCACAAATGTTATACAATATATTATAATACCTCCAAATTGTCGATTTATTTTTATAGTTAATTTCTTTCATGTAAATAACAATATCAACAATAAATAATTCCATCCACTCCCGATTAATTTTTGTGATTTCGAAAACCATAGCAATTAAGGAAATAATATCATATTCTCTCTGAATGTTTTTTATTCTATCGATAAGAATGCCTCTATTTTGAATTTCAGGCTCTGAAGAAAACAATAGGTATATAAGAATTTGGTATAATCTTGAAATTAAATTTTTATATTTTGCATTAAAAAATTTGCATTTATCAATATTACCATATTGCTCCAATTGATCAGGTTCTATCATAAAATAAACAAATACTAAACAAATCACTGGAGATTCCTTTTCTAAAGGTATGTTCGAATTAAATATTGAATAGACTTTTTCAAATCCTTTTTTCATAAAAAGATCCATCAATAAAAAATATTTATGACCCAAGAATTTTATAGGATCCAATGAGAAATTGCAAAAAGAACTTTCATCCAGCATTTTACTTAGTTCTGAAATATCAATATAGTTAGAAAAATATAACCATTTATGTTCTATTGACAAGAATTCCTCTGCAATTCCTTTCATTAATAATGAGGACGCTATTCTTTTTTTGACATTGTCGTTTATGATATTAAAATCTTCTTTTTTTGATGAAGATTGAATAAATGCATTTATATCGTGTAAATTATCAAAAACTATTAACAACTCTCTTAGTGCCGTCTTTTCAGAGTTATTACTAGATATTACTTTATAAAATTCTTCCAAATCACCATATCCGTCAATGTCTTGTAAATGAGAAAACGACCAGTCTTTTATATTTTTAATATGATCATATTTTCTCGTAATGTCATTTACATCTATAAGCCAATCTGACAAATCTACAAGTTCAATAATTGCTGATTGATCTAAATCCTTAAAATCAGGCATTGTACTCATTAGCTCTCTCAAGCTCCAAATCTGATGAGATTTTTTAAATATAGAAAATATTTTTTCTCCTTTATTAAAAATTGACAAAAGGAATTTTTTTGCATTCTCTTTTGATGGAAATTTACAGAATAACAAATAGTTTACAATATAATCGATTGAATTTTTCTTAAAAACAGAAATTAAGGATTCTAATAATTCCCCATTGTTATTATTAATATTGTAGGTGTAATAATACTTTTTATACCAACTACTAATACTTTCCTCTACACGTTCCCCAATTAAAGAATACTCTTTTTTCTTTTCTAGTCTTAATTCAATACCAGATAGTACAAATATTCTATTCAAAAGATCATTATTCCAGTGCCTATTATGAGTTGAATATGAATTAAATTCAACAAACAATAAAAAATAAATTTCTATTAGCTTAATTTTATAATCGTCTTTATCTAGCCACTCATATTTATTTTTTTTGTGATCATCTCCTTCTTCAAAGACAAAAAAATCATAAATATCATCAA
>JAVBMM010000032.1:0-3758 GCA_031552425.1 Bacteroidales bacterium
CCCGGTGAGAAGAGAAGTTGCCCGCCTAGCGTTACACCAATTAGTTCAGGATGGACGTATCCACCCCGCCCGTATAGAAGAAGTGGTAGGAAGAGTACGCAAACAATTAGAGGAAGAAATTATCGAAACAGGTAAAAGAACTACGATAGATTTAGGCATACATGGACTTCATCCGGAATTAATCCGTTTGATCGGTAAAATGAAATACCGTTCTTCTTATGGACAAAATTTATTACAACATGCCAGAGAAACAGCTAATCTTTGCGCAGTGATGGCTTCCGAATTAGGTCTCAATCCTAAGAAAGCTAAAAGAGCAGGACTGTTACACGATATTGGCAAAGTGCCTGATGACGAACCGGAATTACCACACGCTATCCTTGGAATGAGATTAGCTGAGAAATATAAAGAAAAACCTGATATCTGTAATGCAATCGGAGCTCACCATGACGAAACGGAAATGACAAGCTTATTAGCTCCTATCGTACAAGTTTGTGATGCTATATCAGGAGCAAGGCCAGGAGCCCGCAGAGAAATTGTAGAAGCTTACATCAAACGTTTGAATGATTTGGAACAATTAGCCCTCTCATATCCCGGTGTTATAAAAACATATGCTATTCAGGCAGGAAGAGAGTTACGTGTAATTGTTGGAGCTGATAAAATAGATGATCTTCAAACAGAAAATCTCTCCAATGAAATTGCTAAAAAGATACAAGATGAAATGACTTATCCCGGACAAGTAAAAATTACTGTTATCCGCGAAACAAGATCAGTATCTTACGCAAAATAAATAATATATTTTTTCAACTAAGAATTAATATCCTAGAAAAAGAAGAGACATGGAAAAGTAAGTTTTCATGTCTCTTTTTGCTCTAATACCATCTGACTGAAAAACAAAAAAAATAGCAATTATCTACATTTGACAAAGAACATTGAAAAAAATAATTACACATCTTTTTGAGAAATGGTGGATACCAATTCTTTTTTGCGTATTTACGATTTTGATTTTTGTAATAAGTATATTTGTACAGAATAACGATCTTGATAATATTAGCCTACTTCTTTTCGGATTTGCATTGATTATGTTGTTAATCTCAGTAATATTTCAACTAATCAAACGCCATTGGTGGAAAGCGATACTAACATTTCTATTTTCAATTGGAATATTAGGAATTTTCCTTATTTATTTGATTATGTCAATTTATTTAGGTCCATTTCTTGACGGGACAGATAGATGGGCTGACAATTTGATAATTCCAACAAATATTCAACTCAACAATCCTATTGATTTAGTATTTGACAATGGGGAGCGACCAGATAGTATTTTAAATTTGGAGAAAACAACAATAGATTTTCAACTTTACAATTCATTTCAGCCAGGACTTTATGAATATGATTTTTGGATAAATCAAATTGAAAAAGGAACAATCTATCTAAAAGCATATGAAATAACGCAAAATAAATCTCTTTCGACTGATAGATTAGCTGAAAGTAGTTCTGTGAAAATTGATAATTCTACAAATAGCATTCAGAAATTTCACACAACTCATTCCTTTACAATTTATGAAGGTGATTGGGGAAAACCGTATGCGGCAAGATTTGAAATTTGGTTTAAGCCTGATAATGGAGAAAAAGAACGCAAATTGATAGAGAAGAATTACAAAATTGAAGGATGGCAAAGATGAAGACACAGTGTCTAACTTACATCCTGCATACAAGCGGGCTGAGTTTAGCAATTTGAGCTTTACCTCCCATATCTGAACTCATAGAGTATTTTAAACAATTGTAAGCACCTTGGTAGTAACAATAAACAGCAATAAAATGAAAAATTTAACAGCAATTTTAATCTTAGCACTTGTTGGTTTAACAGCAAGTTGTTCAAAAGGAAAACTTGAAGAAAAAGGTTTTCAAGTTAGTTCAATTTCGGAAAATAATGAAATTGATCAAGAAACAGGTCTGAATCAAGATTCTCTAAAATTTGAAACTCAACCAAGCAATGTTTTATTGACCGGTGTTTCGAACGTGAGACTTACAACAATTTACAAAGTAAACTTTAGCAAGAGAAGTAAAACGACATTCATTGGTTCGAATAGTTTTTATTACGGATATGAAGAGCCTGCGAACAGCACAGGAAATAATTGGAATAACAATTTGATGCCCGGAATTGGAGCTGTTTATGGATACAATATGGTAAATATTTCGCATTATAACATAAAAGAAAATAAGCAGCAAAATTTCTTTGAAAAACCTGTATTAATTAAAACACTTTACTACCCAACATTCACCAAGGATACTTTAAATTACAAACCGGTAAGCAGAGAATATTTTATTGTTTCTGTTTACAATGAAGACACAAACAAAGATGGTTTTATCAATGTTAGCGACCTTAGACGATTTTATTTATTCAACATAAATGGAGAAAAACAAAAAGCGCTTGTCCCGGAAAATTATTCAGTACTTAAATCAGAGTACGACCCAGGTAATGACTTTATGTATGTATTTGCACAGTTAGATACTAATGAAAATGGAAGACGAGATGAAGGTGAGCCCATACATATTTTTTGGGTAAACCTGAAAGAACCCAATAAAACAGGACGATTATATTAAATAAAAAAAATGAGCAAGTATTTACCCGTTGAAAACTTACTTTACACAACTAAGCTTTCTGAAGAACAAGTAATAACCAAATTAACAGAAAATGTTGAAATCCAAAAATCAATTGATTTTTGGGCATGTACCAATACTTACTCAAAACCATATATTGGGCAGATTACAGGAAACACTTTTGAAATTAAAAGAGCTATCTGTTATAGAAATTCATTTTTACCAATAATAAAAGGAGAAGTGTTTAGGGATTTTGAAGGAACAAAAATAAAAGTGAATATGAAACCTTATAGTTTCGTTTTAGCTTTTATAATATTTTGGTTTGGAGGATTTGTTAGTAATTGTATTATAATAACATATACTTTGTCAACACACGAGTTTGACTCATTTCTTATAATTCCACTCATGATATTGTTATTTGTAATAATATTACTTATAGCATTACTTTACGCTGGGTTTAGAGCGGAGAGAACAACCAGTAAAAAAGATTTACAAAGAATTCTAGAAGCAGAAATTGAACGAAAATAAACAAATACAAAAATGTATACACAAGACAAAGTATTTGCCAAAAGCGATTTCACACAAGATCCGTTGAAAAAAGGCGAATATGAAAACTGTATTTTCAACAATTGCAATTTTGCAGACAACGATCTTTCTGAATTTAAGTTCACAGACTGTACATTTAATGATTGTAATTTGAGTTTGGTAAAGCTCAACAAAACATCATTTTGGAACATAAAATTCAATAATTGCAAAATGTTGGGACTTCAATTTGACATCTGCAACCCATTTGGACTTTCTTTTTCATTCGATGGGTGCCAACTAAATCATTCTTCATTTTACAAAACCAAAATAAAAAAGACCATTTTCAAAAATTCACAATTACAAGAAACAGATTTTACCGAAGTCGATCTGACGAATGCTGTATTTGACAACTGCAATTTGTTACAAGCTATTTTCGACCAAACAACGCTTGAAAAAACTGACTTTCGGACTTCTTATAACTATTCAATTGACCCTGAAATTAATCGAATTAAAAAAGCTAAATTTTCAATTTTAGGTATTTCGGGACTTCTAGATAAATATGATATTGATATAGAAATATCATAATATTAATAATTATTAACTTATATTTGTAATATTTATCAAATACCAAC
>JAVBMM010000021.1:0-7468 GCA_031552425.1 Bacteroidales bacterium
TTACGTCCATTCACTTGTGCCCAACCTGTAATACCGGGAAGAACTTCATGCCGACGTGATTGTTCTTTATTATATAACGGTAAATACTCCGCTAACAAAGGGCGAGGACCTACCAAACTCATATCACCTTTTAATACATTAAGTAGTTGAGGTATTTCATCCAAAGATGTTTTACGTACAAATTTACCAACTTTTGTCAAACGGTCTGCATCCGGAAGTAAATTTCCTCCTTTATCCTTTTTATCGTTCATTGTCTTGAATTTAACGACTTTGAATATTTTTTCATTTTTCCCAGGACGAGATTGAAAGAAAAAAGGCTTACCTTGATTTGCTATTATCAAAAATAATGTAATAATCAAAAAAACTGGAGACAAACAGATAAATCCCAGAAAAGAGAAAAAAAAATCTATAAAGCGTTTAAAAAAATGTCTGTACATATTTTCATAAATTTATTAAGATGCTTATATACCTATTAGCCAATATTTCTCTATCAAAATAAGTTTTAGCATAAGTATATCCGGATTCACCTTCTTGAATTATTCTTTTCGGTTCTACCAAATAATTACGAATCTTTTGTTCAAAATCCTGAATATTTTCAGGCTCAACAAAACTACCAGCATTCGCAGCCTCCAATAATTCTCTAGAAACTCCATCAATAGCCATCAAAATAGGTTTTTTACATGCCATATAATCAAATGTCTTATTTGAATATATAGTTTTAAAAGTATCCACCTTTTTCAAGACAGAAGTACCCATATCTGAAGCTAAAATATATTTAAATACTTCTGACTTTGGAACAGCATCTATAAAACGTACATTATTTATACTTTTTTCATTCGCAATATTTTTCAATTTTGCCTTTTCCATTCCCTCTCCTATCAATAAAAACAACACGTTGGTGTCTTTAAGCTTTTCTGCGGTATAGAGAATTTGATCCAAATGATTCGCAACTCCATGAGCTCCCACATAAGTGATAATAAAATGATCACTCAAATTATTTTCTTTTCTAAATAGTTTAATATCGAATGAATTTAGAAGTTCATCAGATAAAGTAAAATCAGCAGCATTAGGAATAAAAATAATCTTATTCTCAGGCACATTTTTTTCCTCAATTAACTTAGTACGAAATGCTGGGGTAAGTACATTAATCAACTTTGCCTTCTTATAAATAAAATTTTCAAACCAATATGCCATTTTTATAATAGGCTTACTCGTCAACACCCCTGTATCAATTGCTGATTCAGGCCATAAATCCCTGATTTCAAATACAAAAGGTATCCTTTTAAATAGAGATAAAATATATGCTGTTATTCCAACAAATAAAGGAGGGGAAGTTACTAATATCAAATCATACTTGTCATGTGCCTTAAATAAGCCTGAATATACAGAGGAAAATACAAATGAAAAATAACCAAACAATCTTCCAATAAAATTTTTATTATAAGATTCGGAAACATGAGAACGCCAAACTATTACATTACCCTGTTGCTTCTTGACACAAAATTTACCTTTATACTCGGACCTTTTTTGAGAACCAGTATAATGCATCATGCCAGCTAATACTGTAACTTGATGCCCATTATCAGTCCACACCTTAGTCATTTCATTCCAACGAGACCCACCATAGTCATCATCTTCTAAAAAATATTGGTGAATTAAAAGTATCCTCATTTTATATTCAATTTTGTTGTCAATGTATCCACCTCACATGTACATGTAATAGTAGTTTGATAAATTCTAGTTTTTTCTCCATAATATCCAGAATACCAACATTCAGAATTTTGGATGTTAACATTTTCTTCATTTTCAGTTGAGATAGTTATAGAATCAAAGTTGAATTTATGCCATACTTGTCTTATGTGAAGATTATTCGGTTTGTTTTTTATATTATCGATTATTTCCCATTCCGATTTATTTTTATATTTTCGAATAATTCGGCTATGAGTTATTTGAGGATCCAAATAGGTAAAACAAGATACCTCTCCATTAAATTCATAATATTCATCATATTCAATCAAACTTGCATTAATTGCTTGCGACCAATTTAGCCATACGAACCGAGGACCTTTCAACATTTGGTCATAATTATCAAGCATAATAGTATTGTGGGATTCTGTTCCCATAAAGTATTTCAAGAGATTATCGTCGGTATTATATTGATAAGTTCCTCCATCCGGACATACATTAATACCTTTATACCAAATATCGATATGAAGGTTATCCGCATGTGCAGGACGATCTTTATGTTTACCACAAC
This sequence comes from Bacteroidales bacterium, assembly GCA_031552425.1. Classification (GTDB taxonomy): domain Bacteria; phylum Bacteroidota; class Bacteroidia; order Bacteroidales; family Azobacteroidaceae; genus JAISFI01. The sequence goes on from JAVBMM010000021.1 coordinate 2,258, forward strand.
GAATAAATGTCAGGGTTTCAGATTCTCTAATCAAATAAAATCCTCCAATAGGAAACTTCATTATCCCATATTGTTTTTCCAATGGAGAAAATTTGGAAGAATTACTTTTAGATGGATTGGCCAAATACCAATAAACATCTTCGTACAAATCTCCATACAAAGGACTATTACACAATACTTTATGCAAAGCATCTAATTGAGGGCGGTAATCTCTATAATCTGCATCTGATAATTTATAAAATAAAGCGCCGTCATTAGAACCATAGTTAGGTAGATATCCATTACTTTCTTCTTGACATTGATATAAGAAATTCAACGATTTATATGCTCTTTCATAAACGATATCATTAAATTCTTCGTTGTGAATGTCTGATAATCTTATTGCCCAAGTTAATAATTGTATGACTACACGGTGATAATTCATACTGAATTGCAAATAAGTACCATCTTCGTAAACCTGATAAGCAATTTCTTCTTCAAACCACCTCTTTCCCTTCTCTTTCCACTTTTTTGCATCAGGGAAAAATGAGAAAAGTAATCCACCAATATAGAGCATTAAAGTTTCTGTAATAGCATGATTATTACGAACACTTATTCTTGAAAAATTTATATTACTATAAACATGTCGTAATTGCCAATATATAGAATGTAATATTTTAGAAAATCTTTCTTCGGTTAATGCATCTGTATTTTTATAAAAATATAAGGCAAAAATCCAATTCATTACCCGAAGGGATATTTCCTGACTGCATTTATAATTAGGACCTTGATTTATTGGATTATTTTCAATCCAATCTATCATCTTCTTTATTACCCATTCCGAGTGATCTTCATCATTATTATAATCGTTCCTTATTATTGTATATAGAAAAGAAAAACGGGACATCTCCCAAACATACTTTATATCTCCAGAAGTTTGATTGTAGTCAACAACTTCTGTCCAATGCTGATGTTCCGAATAACGATAACCAGAATGAGGATTTTTATACCAATCTATTCTTTCTCCAACATTTACATCAAAAGCTGAGAAGAATTTCAGGTAGCCGGACAAGATTTTTTCCATATCTTCTTTTAAAGACAATGAAGGCATTTTTTGAAAAAAAAGCATTTCTCTGGATTCAAAAAAGAAAAACGGGCTCTCTTTTCGCCAATCATTTAGTGAACAAAAATTCCTGACAGGAGGATCAACAGGATAACTTTTCTTTTGCAATCCAATTTTTCTCCTAAACTCATAATTTGCACGAAAAAAAACATACCGCCAACCCATGTTAGAGATAATTTGGCAATATGATTTTATTTTTTTCAACACAACATCTGTCAAATTAATAATTAAAAAACTATCTAAACTTCTAAATCTCCAAAGGCATTAATTTATTAATAGAATAAACTATTATAATTATTATAAAATTCTTTTACTTTATCAATAGAAACACAAAAACTTTTATTTGTTTTTTTCGTTGCAAAAGGAGAAAACCATAAAAAGTTAGATTCATTTTGTCCTACAGGAAAAAATATTTGTCCATATTGAAATAGCTTTTTATTCCAAAAATCTTTTTTAAATTTCATTATACATCTCCAATCTTTGCCGTCACAAGAAGCCCAAATCTCTGAATATTTAGTTTCATTAGTGAGACTCGGCTCTACCGCCGTAGAAAAGAAAAGCCAATTATTAACTTTACATCCATGAAAAACAGAACTACCAACCTCGCATAAACGTTCTAATTCTCTCGTTTTTTTGTGCAACCTGTATATATAATTTTTTTCGCTTGGTGTATCCGACCCAAAATATACGTATTCTGCATCAAACAACAATTTAATTGTTCTCGTTTGCTGAGAACCATCCAAAACATTTTCAATATTGTTAAAATCTGCTGTTGCCCTTAAAATACCGGATTCATGATTTTCATCTCCAGTTGTGATCCAAAAGCTATTATCAGAAGTATCTTTATAAATGCCATGGATATGTCTGATATTATCAAACACTATGATTGCTTTATGTTCTTTCGTGATACAATCCGCTTGCCATACTGACACTTCTTTGCGATCTTGATTAGAACAATATTCTCCATAAACAACTGAATTACCAAATTTTTCAATTGCCAGAGGTCTTGAACCATGAATGGGTGATGTAGTTATGATTTCGCCACCTTTAAAAAAAATAACATTTTTATCATAAAAAGCACAATATATTCCATTATCCAATGATTGTATATGATGAACCCCTTTTCTATATAATCTTGAGAATAAACTGCTTTTACTCAAAAAATGAGTAAAAAAATCAGGATACAAATTGATAATAGAATTCCATTCTTCACCCCCATTTGTACTTTTGTATATGGTTCCTTTATAATATTTCCAAATCTCATCTTTGTCCAAAGATAAAACCCTACCCTTTGTATAAGTATCAAAACATAGGTTCGTAACAGATTTCATTTTTTATAACATTTCTTAGTGATGGCGCTTTAAAATTCCTTTTAAACATCGAGCAAAACATTCTATATGGATTAATCCAATATTTTTTCATTTTTAAAACAGGCGTAGCATTATTAAAAATAACTTCTTCTATATTTTTTACTGCACTTATGTAGTAATAACACCAACCCCACAGACGAGGATTTATATCTATTAAAAAGATATCTTGAAAATCTTTAGAACATTTAAATTCCAATTCTATAAAGCCTATAAATTTAATTTGAGTTAGATAAGCTGCCACTTTTTCTTTTATTAACTTCATCTTTTCTTCATCCTGCATAACAAATGCCGATGTCCCCATAGGGAATTGCGACAATTGTTTTACAACAATTAGTGAATTAACATTTCCAGTATAGTAACCAGCAATAGCATATTGATTATATTCCTGTTGAGATAAATATGGCTGAAAGATACAATATTCGGCACAATGTTTGATCTCATTTAACTCATTCTCGTTTTTAAGTATTTTTAGCCTGAAATTAACCTCTTCTAGGCCAAATTCATGTGGTTTTACAAAAATAGGATATTTTAGCTCTTTTTTGTTTATATCAATGTTGTCAACATTTTTGCAAGCTATCTCATTACAAATCAAAGAAAAATTATTTTTATTTCTCAAAAAATAATGTGCATTAAATTGTTTCTTACATTCACTTGGCAGATTAACAAATGCTGTTTCAGAAGAAATAATTAACTTCTCAGAATTAGGATGAGAATTAATTAATTTGTGCTGATTTTGAAAAAAATCTAAACCTCCTTTTTTATTTCTCCCGCATTTATCAAAATAATAATAAGAGGCTTTAATTTTATTTTTTTTTAGAATCTGATATAAATTCAATGCAACTTTTGATCCTCCAATTATATGTATCATAATATTACCATTTTTTTTGAATTGCTTTTAAATATTGCTTAACCATATATTCAATAGTATATTTTTCCGACATTATTTTTGCTAACTCCTCGCCTTTACTTATAAGAAACTCGGGATGTTTCTTACATTTATTAATTAAATCATCAACTTCTTTTGCAAGTTGAATTTCTGGTGCATGATGAGAATATTTATCAATAAAAATAGGTCTTCCAAAGCGAGCTGCATTCATTACCAACAAACCAGCATGACTTGGATTAAAAACTGCGTTTGACCACAAGAAATGAGATTTGAGTTCATCATCATCATATACAGCTGGAAAGATTTGAATGTTTTTTTCATCATCTGAATCCAATTTTATATTTTCTTGCATTTTAGGCCCAACTAACCTTAAATTAATATCTTTATATTTTCTTGCAATTTCAACCAACCTTTCAATTTTTTTTCGTTTCTGATATCTACCTATCCATAAGATATTTAATTTTCCTGCATTTAGATGATTAGGTAACACATTTATCTCTTCTTTATAAAAATAAGTGTTATTAAAAGATATAATTGGTTTTGATATTTCTTTTTCTAATTTTTCTTTAACATCATCTGAATATACTAATACACCTTCAGCCTTGTTAATAATAAGCCGTCTTAATGCTTTAACAAAAAAGGTGTTTGAGTTTCCATATATTAATCCTGTCAATATAACTCTCTTTTTCCTAATTAAATTTAGCAGCCTAAAAGGATTACGCAAACAATATCCTAGTATTCGCACATCGTAATCTCCTGACAGTTGTGTATATTCTTTAAGATTCCAATTAATATTTAAAAACCTCTTTTGTTTTAACTCAATATATTTATATCCTTCCCTAATTTCAGGATCTTGTAAATTGATCGTTTTTCCATTAAAAGAGACGACCGTTAAATCAACATATTTCCCTAATTCTTTTAATAACCTATCTCTGAAATTAGGAGCACCATTAAGAATCATTATAACTTTATACATTATAACTATTATTTATTATTGCTTTTTACATTTATTTCTCGTTAGTATTATATCTTTCTTTTCAATACAACTTTTTGAAGATTTACGTCTAATTCGTAGTATTTCATACTCCTATCTTTTTCAATAATACGAAAAGGATTGCCTACTACAGTACAATTATCCGGAACACTTTTGTTTATCAACGAATTAGCTCCTATAATAACATTATTACCTACTGATATTTCCCCAATAATTACAGAACCAGTTGCAATATAAACATCATCTCCAATGGTAGGAACTTTGCTATCTTTGGGATTTCTACCAATTGTAACATTATGATCAATAGAAACATTATTTCCTATTTTTGTATCAGAGTGAATTACAGTTCCTAAACCTCCATACCCTAATATAAAATTCTTACCTATTGAGACTGATGATGGCAACCATACTGAAAAAAAAAGCCTGTTGATATAAGAAAAAATATTAGCTATTTTTTTTAGGTTTTTCCTATAAAACCAATTTCCTGTTCTGTAAACACTTATTGCCGGATTCATTTTGTTTTAGTTATATCTATTATTCTCAAATGTAATAATATATAGCATTACACATATAATTTTAAATATCCTTTAAGAAACTGTTTATTATCAAACTTTTGTTCTGCTATAACTCTACTTTTTTTCTCAAATTTTTCCAATATTTTTTTGTCCATGATTTGCTCCATACAAGAAGAAAGACCTAAAGAATCTCCGGGTTCAAAGAGACATCCGTTTTCATTATTAAATACCAATTCCGGAATTCCTCCAACATTTGTTCCTATAATTGCACAACCACAAGCCATAGCTTCCATCCCTACATTAGGCAGACCTTCCAACCAACTTGGAATGATCACAACATTTGT
>JAVBMM010000003.1:0-3231 GCA_031552425.1 Bacteroidales bacterium
AGAAGAAGGAAAATAATTAAAAATAAGATTATATGACTATGACTAAATCGACAACCTGAAAAAAGGACAATGCCAGCGCTGTGTGAAAACCAACGCTGGCATAACCATTACTCCGTATAACAATCGCCATCGATTGTAAATGTGGTAATTGTTAATGGTATATTCTTACCGCATTTTGCGAGAGCATTTTTTACTGCAAATTCAATACCTCCGCAGCAGGGAACCTCCATTCGCGCAACGTGGACAGAGGAGATATCATTAAGTCTCAATATTTCGCTTAACTTTTCCGAGTAATCTTCCATGTCCAACTTTGGACAGCCGATAAGTGTAACTTTACCTTTCATAAACTGACGATGAAAATCCCCAAAAGAAAAGCTAGTGCAATCCGCTGCTATAAGCAAGTCTGCTCCAGATAAGTAAGGCGCAGTGGGAGGAACCAGTTTGATTTGTACCGGCCACTGGGCTAAATGACTTTTACTTCCTTCGAGATTTTGAGGGACAGAACTTTGGCAGGCACAAGAAGTGGGTTCATCCTTATTTTCTTTCTGAGCCTTCAATACAGCTTCATGATCGTAAGCGGGTGCTTCCCGAGTTTCAAATGATATAGCTTCTACAGGACAAGCAGGAAGACAATCCCCTAAGCCATCACAGTAATCTTCGCGAAGCAGTTTAGCTTTGCCGTCAACCATACCTATAGCACCCTCGTGACATGCCTCTGCACAAATTCCACAACCATTGCATTTTTCTTCATTTATCTTAATAATTTTTCGTATCATTTTCTTTATCCGTCCTTATTTTCCATTTGGAGATAGTATATATTTCTTTAATATTATAATAACTAAACGCAAAAAGAAAATATGTTGCAGAAGCAACATTTTAATAAGATTATTATGCAAAGTATTTTCGTAATTGGTTTACTTTTTTTTAGGAATATGGTATCGTATAAAGGAAGAACATACAGGAGGAAATGTATAAATGAGAAGGCCAAAGGAAGATGCCCAACAGACAAAAGAGAAGATATTAGAGGAAGCGTTCAATTGTTTTTTTGAAAATGGTTTTGAAGGGACATCTTTAGAAGCGATTGCACAAAGAGCATACGTTACCAGAGGGGCCGTATACTGGCACTTTACTGATAAAGAAGAATTATATAGACAAGTTGTAAACACTATGTTAAATCGTGCGGATATAGTTTCTGCTTACGCATATAGATTAGATCCCGGATTATCTTATCATGAACGTATTTATGAAGTGTTTTGGTTTGCTATGAACAATGCGCGGGAAGTAGACTTCGTCTATAAAACACTTAACTTCGTTTCTCAAAGAGAGGGATTTAACGATATACTGGAAAGCATTCAGTATGAAAAGATCAAGCTGTATCGATATTTCGTGGAGGAGACAAGAGTCTATTTACAAAATACAAATCGATTTGATTTAGATCCTGAAGAGTTAGCATCAGGATTATTTTTATTATTTGAAGGTTTGTTTTTGACTAAACACATTTCTGTAGGGGTAAAAACAGACCGAGAAAGCATTCAACGATACATTGATCTGGTATTAAATAACATTAATTGACATAATTTTCGATGGTAATTTATAAAATGGTAAAATTTTCACAAACCCATCAAATATTTATTACATAAAAGATATTTTGCATGTAAAATTCATTTGCGAATACAAATAATAATTAAAGGCAACACTTCTCAATAGCGAGAAAGTTTGTTGTCTTTTTTTTATTTTTTTTAATAGATTTTGGAATGATTTTATGTTTAGCTGGAAAAACTATACCTATAATGCTCACTACTTTTTACCTCAAAATATATCGAAGTTTGATAAATTAACTACTTTTGAAAAACGATTGACAAGGGAAAAAACTGGTGGTATTGTACTCGTATAAATACATACAAATAAGTATGTTTAATTTTGTAAATTAACGAAAAATCAACGTTTCTTTAATGATTTTCTTGTATTTTTTGTAATTTAAGGGATTTAAAATTACATTCGTACTTGCATGTATGTATTAAAAAATGCAAAAGTAACCTGAGACGTATCTGAGTTAAAAACGGCTTTTTATTTCTATGCGTCAAAGGGCAATTTCGCATTTAAAACCGCAAAAGCAAAAATTTAAGTTATTTGTAAAGGAGGAGAAAAATGTTAAATTTCCAATTTTATCAAAAGGTTAAAACACTTTATGGTAGTGGCAGTGTAATGCAGTTAGGTGAACTATTGAGTTCAATCGGTTCTAAAAAAACAATGATCGTCTGTGATACTTTCATGGAGAGCACAGGTGTCGTTGACAAAATGGGGAAAAGTTTGAAAGATGCTAATGTAGATTACGTCGTATTTAATAAAGTAATGCCAAATCCGGCAGCTTCCATGGTTGAAGAAGGTGCTGAAATCTGTAACAGAGAAGGATGTGACAGCGTAGTTGCTATTGGCGGAGGAAGCAGTATTGATGCAGGAAAAGGTATTAACCTTTTAAGATTCAATGCCCCACCTGTATTACAATATGAAAATCCGGAAGTTGAAATGAAATTATCTCTTGGCCTCATTACCATTCCAACTACATCTGGAACCGGAAGTGAAGCTTCAGACGGTATCATCCTGTCAGATGATAATCATTTAAAACACCCAATTCTTGCACCGAATGCAATGTCTGAATATTGTATTTTAGACCCGGATCTAATGATTGGAATGCCGCCTAGATTAACAGCTTCAACAGGATTTGACGCTCTTACCCATTGTATTGAAGCTTACTCTTCAACTTTAGAAAATGGTTTAATTGACTTCTTTGTAGAAAAAGGTATTGAAACGGTTGTCAAGTGGTTACCTATCGCAGTTCAGGATGGTTCTAACTTGGAAGCAAGAGGAAAAATGGCAGTAACAAGTAGTGTAGGAGGCTGGATGTTGGGATACGGTCACGTGCATGCAGGCCACTCAATTGCCCACGTAATCGGTGCATTCTTTGATGTTCCTCACGGAAGTGCTTGCTCATGGTCAGAGCCATATGCATTAGAATTCAATGCTCCAGCAATGCCAGGAAAAGTTAAGAAAATCGGTGAATTTTTGGGAGTTAAATTCCAAGGCAATGAAACTCCGGAACAAATTGGAGCAATGACCAGAGACGCATTTATTTACTTCAGGGATGAAGTTGTAAAAGCTCCTAAGGCAAAAGAATACAAATACGATGAAAGCAAGTTTGAAGAAATGGCTCGCGAAATTGAAAACGAATTG
>JAVBMM010000195.1:0-19617 GCA_031552425.1 Bacteroidales bacterium
AAATTCGCAATAAGAAGAAGTGAGGGTCCCTACGTTCGCTTTGCGACCTAACGGCGATCAAAGGAAGCCTAACAAGTTGCATACAACTTAACAGGAAACACAATGACCTAACCAAGCTTCTCTTTAAGAAATTTTCCGGTATAGGAATCAGGGCATGCTGCAATTTCCTCAGGTGTTCCTGTACAAACTATAGGTCCACCTTTTTTACCCCCTTCGGGTCCAAGGTCAATGATGTAATCCGCACATTTAATTACGTCCATGTTATGTTCAATAATTATAATAGTATGTCCTCGGGAGATCAATGCATCAAAAGTTTTCAGAAGCGTTTTGATATCATGAAAGTGCAATCCGGTAGTTGGTTCATCAAAAATAAAAACCGAAGGTTCTTGTTTTTCTTCCCCTAAAAAATAGGCTAATTTAACCCGCTGATTTTCTCCCCCAGAGAGAGAGGAAGAAGACTGCCCCAATTTTACATATCCCAATCCTACATCTTGAAGAGGTTGCAAACGTTTCAATATTTTTTTCTCAATAGTTCCTTTGTGAGTCCCAAAAAATTCTATCGCTTGATTAATTGTCATTTCCAACACATCATAAATATTGTTCCCAAAATATTCCACTTCGAGAATATCTTGCTGAAAACGTTTTCCATGACAAGTTTCACATTTCAAAGTCAAATCAGCCATGAATTGCATTTCTACAACAATATTTCCATCTCCTTTACATTCTTCACATCGTCCACCCGGAACATTGAATGAAAAATACGCAGGAGTAAATCCCATTTGTTTCGACAAGGTTTGATCGGCAAACAATTTACGAATCTCTTCGTATGCCTTAATATAAGTAACCGGATTAGATCTCGAAGATTTTCCAATCGGATTTTGGTCTACAAATTCAATATGTTTGACTAAACTTATATCTCCCGTCAATGCGGAACAATTAACCGGACTTCCGGTAGGATCTCCCAATTCCTTTCTGATAGCTTGATATAAAACATCTCTTACTAAGGAAGATTTTCCTGAACCGCTGACTCCCGTTATAACAGTCATCACATTCAATGGGAATTTAACATCCACAGATTGCAAATTATTTTGACGGGCTCCTTTCACTTCTATATAATTATTCCATTTCCTACGAGGAAAATTCGGAATAATTTGTTCTTCTCCGGTAAGGTAACGAACCGTATAACTATTGGTTTCCTTCTGCAATTTATCAACTTCTCCTTGATAAACCACTTCTCCTCCCAAACGTCCCGCTTGAGGTCCGATATCAATGATATAATCAGCCGCCCGGATAATTTCTTCATCATGTTCTACCACCACCACAGTATTACCTAGTTGTTGTAGCTGCCGCAATACTTTGATTAACAATCCTGTATCTCGGGAATGTAATCCGATACTGGGTTCATCTAAAACATACAAAGAACCAACCAAGCTACTTCCCAATGACGTAGAAAGGTTAATCCGCTGGCTTTCTCCTCCGGATAAAGAGGAAGATAAACGATTCAAAGTCAAATATCCCAACCCAACATCTAATAAAAACTGCACTCGAGCATTGATTTCAGTAAGAATTCGTTTGGAAATAACTTGTTCTTGTTCAGTTAATTTTAAATGATCAAAAAAATCTTTCAATTCCAACACAGACATCAACACTAAATCCGTAATAGATTTTCCTGCTACTTTTACATATTGTGCCTGAGGTTTGAGACGGGTTCCTTTACAAACAGGACAGGTTGTTTTTCCTCTATAACGCGCCAACATTACCCGGAATTGAACTTTATATAGGTTTTCTTCCACAAAATGGTGAAAGAAGTAATTAATTCCGTATAAATCCGGTTTACCATCCCAAAGTAAATCTTTTTCTTCATCCGATAATTCTATATAAGGCTTGTGGATAGGAAAGTTATATTGATCTGCTTTTTCTATAAACCACTTCTTAAATTCCCCCATTTTCTCACCCTTCCAACAAGTAACGGCATCTTCATAAAGAGATAATGTTTTATTAGGAATCACCAAATCTTCATCGATACCTATAGTTCTTCCGAAACCTTCACAAACAGGACAAGCTCCCGCCGGACTGTTAAAATTAAACATCATTTCTGTCGGTTCCTCAAAAAGCATCCCATCGGCTTCGAATTTCTTTGAGAAAGTTTTGGGAACCACCCCTTCTTCGGTATAAAATTTAACGATACAAGTGTTATTTCCTTCAAAAAAAGCAGTTTCTACAGAATCATACAAACGGCTGACGGTTTGTTGCTCTGAAGAAGCAGTTAAACGGTCAATCACTAACAAAACATGACCGGGATCAGGAAGTTCCTCTTGTTGCAGAACCTCTTCTATACGGTAAAAGTTTCCATCTATTTCCAAACGGGAATAACCTTCTTTCTGCAATATTTCCAATTGTTCACGCAAATTCCGGTTCTGTCTCAATTGAATTGGAGAAAACACCGATACACGCGTTCCCTCAGGATATTTAAGCATTTTTTGTATCACATCTCCTGCCTGATGTTTTTTTACCACTTGATTGGAAATAGGAGAAATTGTTTTCCCTATCCTGGCATACAATAAACGCAAATAATCATAAATTTCGGTAGAAGTACCGACTGTAGATCTCGGATTACGTGTGTTCACTTTTTGTTCAATAGCAATAGCGGGAGGAATACCTTTGATGTAATCACATTCCGGTTTCCCCATCCTTTCCAAGAATTGACGAGCATACGCTGACAAGCTTTCCACATATCGCCGCTGGCCTTCTGCATAAAGTGTATCAAAAGCCAATGAAGATTTTCCTGATCCGGATAATCCGGTAATCACTACGAATTTATTTCGGGGAATTTCAACATCCACATTTTTAAGGTTGTTGACCCTTGCCCCCTTGATGATTATACATTGATCTTCACTCATCCAGGAAAAAATTATATAAGTTTTTCATCGCAGTGAAATCATCTTCAAGTTTTCGTAAGATTTTTTCATTAAAAACTTCCTCTCCTATCGGATAAGATTTCCAAATCCAAACGGTTTTTCTTTGCATCCAATCTTGAAAATAATCTTCCAAATCATTTTTCAACGGACGTTTATATAATTCTCCTTCCACTTGAAATTTTCTTTTTCCTGTTAATTCTTTGGTAATCGATTTAAAATATTCAGCGTTAAAGGTTACCCTCTCGCGAAAATCTTCCATTATCTGTTTCTTAGCTGCATACAAACCCATTCCATATTGATAACCTTCGGAGGATAATTCCATGAAAAATCCCGGATAATTTTCCCAATCCGGAACAGGCCGCTGAAAAGTCATCCACAGTCGATTTTTATACGGATCTTTATTGTGAGAAAAACGTGTATCCCTGTATATACGAGATAAAACACGATGAGGACGAAACTCAAAACGGGTGTCAATCGCATACATAGCAGGTGTCAAAGCTGTAATTAAGGCTTTGAACGGTAAAACCAATTCTTTCTCATAAACATCTCTATGAGCTTCAAACCATTCTTTATAATTATTTTCTCCCAGATCTTGGAGAAATTGTATTGTAGCCGGAGTAAAACCTTCAAATTTCTGGACTTTCATTGTGAAAATTTTTAATCTGCAAATTTACAAGATAATTTTCGGATTAAAAAACGATTATCTTTGTACCCGTTTTGGTTTTTCATACAAACCAATAATCGTTGATTCTATATGAAAAAATTAATTCTTTTGACTTGTCTATTCGCAATGTTTGTGCTTTGCAATGCCCAGACATCTCCTAAACGGGAATTTCGAGGAGTTTGGATTCATGTTGTTAAGCAAGCGCAATATCAAAATATGTCTTCCGAAAAAATAAAAACATATTTTACAGAAATGTTGGATAATTTTCAGAAAGACCACATCAATGCTGTTATTTTTCAAGTGCGCCCTACAGCAGACTCCTTCTACTATTCTGAAATAGAACCCTGGAGCCGGTATTTATCCGGACAGCAAGGACTTCCACCTCCTTCTGCTTTCGATCCCATGGAATTTATGATTAAAGCTTGTCACGAACGAAACATGGAATTTCATGCATGGCTTAATCCATACCGGGTTACGATGGATGAAGAAGAAATTCTCCATGTATCACATATTTACTATAAACATCCTGAATGGTTTATCAAATACGGTAAACAAATTTACTTTGATCCGGGCATCCCCGATTGCAGGAAACATGTTTGCCGTGTAGTTAAAGACATTGTTAAACGGTATGATGTTGATGCCATACACATGGACGATTATTTTTATCCCTATCCCATTCCCGGAGAAAAATTTTCCGACGAAAACAGTTTCCTAAAATATGGTAGGGAGCAAGGTTTCTGGCCTGACCGGAAAAATGATTGGCGTAGAAATAATGTAAACATGCTCATACAAGAAATACGTCATACTATCATCTTGCAAAAGCCTTGGGTACGTTTTGGAATCAGCCCTTTCGGAATTTACCGGAATAAAAAAAATACTCCCGACGGTTCCGGTAGCAACACCAACGGCTTACAAAATTACGATGACTTATATGCAGATATCAAACTATGGACAGACAAAAAATACATAGATTACATTATTCCTCAAATTTATTGGAATATAGGATACCAAATTGCCGATTATGAAACCCTGGTTAAATGGTGGAGTAAAAATAATTCCGAGGCTCATTTATATGTCGGGCAAGACATCAATCGCACAATGAAAGCAGACAAAGCAGAAAATCAATTATACCGAAAAATAGAATTGGAAAGAAATACCCCCGGAGTTTTCGGTAATTGCTTTTGGCCGGGTTATGAATTAAACAAAAATTTCGGTGGAATCAGAGACAGTTTAAGAAACAATTACCAACGATATCCGGCATTGATTCCTGCCTATACACATTTACATGATAAAAAGCCCAAAGATGTCAAAAAATTAAAAGCAGAATGGATGTTACAGGGATACCGACTCTGTTGGGAGCGTAACGGAGATATCTACGATCCGGAAACCGCACAATATTTTGTGATTTACCGTTTTGGGGATAAAGAAAAAGTAAATCTGAACGATCCTTCTAAAATAGTAGAAATTACCAGGGGAACATCTCATATGTTGCCATACAACAAAGGCAAGGAGAAATTCAAATACGTCATTACTTCAGTAGACAGGTTTCATAATGAATCTTCTAAAGGAAAATTAAAAAAAGTAAAATTATAGAGCTTTTTCTTTCCCATACTCAAACAAATAAAATATCTCCATGTTATAATAATATAGTAAACATGTTCTAAATTTTTATGTATATGAAATCAACGATTATTTTTTGTTTGGCGTTATTATTAACATCCACATCTTGCCCTGATAAAAAGAAACAAGAAGACACAAAATCTTCACCTGCTCAAACCCAATTAAACCAAAAAGCTACTCCTGAAAAGGTTGTTACTAACGAATTACAAGGTTTTTTCCTGAAAAACACGTATAAACAAGAAGAAAATATCAAATTATTGATCATCAAAGATGAAACTGAATTTGGAAATCTTTTTGGAATAGGTAAAACAATGACTAATACAATTGTCAAGCCTGATTTCAATACTTCTACTGTAGCTGCCTTGGTACTAAAACCAAGTAACATACAAACAAGTATTCAAATAGAAAGTGCAACAAATGAGTCCGGTATTTTAAATACAAATTTCAATGTTAAAACCGGGGAAAAACAAAGTTTCACTTCCCAACCCATTTATTTGTTTACATTCAACAAAAACGTTCCTGCTAAACAAATACAATTGCTAATCAATGGAGAGAAGAAAGAAATTCAACATTTAAACTGATTTTCACATAATAATCAGCTATTAATATTAAAAAGTAATAATAAAGAAATTATTCATATTTCCCATTTTATGTTCTTTGTTTTTTCTTTCACTATTAACAGCAAGCGGAGCGGGTTTCACGGGAAGTCTAATGAGCTTAACTAGATTGCGAAGCAATCTTAATGTGGGTTAAATATTTGATATAGGTTCCGGCTGAATTTCTAACAGGTCGGAACGAAATTTCTTCCCTGATGAAAATTTACTTCCGACCTGATAGAAATTTCACTCCGACCGTTCGAAAATTTCGTCCCGGAAAATCAGAAGTTTTTTTACCCAAAAGCAGGTATACAGCCCTTTTGTTTGAAAAGCAAGAAATACTATAAATTCGAAGGGCCTGATTCCTCTACGAAACCAAGCCCTTCTCTTCTACTAATCATCTAACGTTATTTAACAACAACCTTCTTAGATTGTGTACCTACTTTTGCAATATATAAACCTGAATATCTCACAGGAACAGAGGCTTTACCGGTAAAATATCCGGAAGATACCAATTGTCCTGTAAGGGTATATAATTGATAAAAAACATTGCCTTCTTGCTCTATTATTACAGATTGATTTCCGGGATATACTTTCAAATTTCCTTCTTCAAACAAATTATCTTTCAAAGAAGTTCCGGCATACGCAGTAATCCGGAAATCATCTAACACGAAATCACGGGAATTGTTCGCTTGTCCTCCTGTTTGAAGAATGCAAAAACTTACTTCAGGAGTACCTTCACCCAAAGATGCGACTTTATTCAAAACATAAGATTTATACACCCATCCCATTTCTGAAGTAATATCAGCTGCCGGAATACTATCTATACGAATCCACGGATCTGATGTATGCATTCTGTAACGCACTACTAAAGAAGATGTATTGATATCTTGAGATGAAACATTCACATAATCTTTTACATAAAAAGAGACTATTCCCATTCCATTTACCAAAGGTGGCGTTATCAATTCATAAGAACCACTCGAATTAGGCCTCGTGGAATTATCTCCCCAGTATAAACCATGATTAAAAAGCTTCTCATTAGCAAAAACCCCTCCTGAATTAGGTACTATAAAATCGACAAGAGGAGTGCTCTTGAAATCAGTAAAGCAGCCTGAAATAAAATCTTTGGATTGTTCGAAAGTAACGGTATAATTTTTAGTAACACTTCCGTCCGTCGATTTCATATTAATGGTAGCAATATTATTAGGAGCCAACAGACTCGTTGCTTGTTCCACAATAATTTCTTCCTGATTCTTTCCTATCGGATATACATAAGGCACTCCTCCCGAATAAGTAAAAGGAAGCTCAACAGTATAATTGCTAACATCATAATCGAATTGAGGAAGTTTCTCCGGATGTTTTTTTGTACAACTTGGATCATAAAGCAACAGATCATTAAACAAGCAATCTGCATTTTCTTCAGGCTGATCTGTTTTCGTTAAAGAAATTCCAGACACATAAAATTCATTACCATTGGTTTCATTATTATGTCCGAAATTTAATTGGTAAAGTCCTGCCGTATCTACTGCAAATACTTGGCTTTTCAAAGTCCAATCTGCAATAGTTTGCGCTTTAGAAGAAGTTCCCATCGGACGAAGAATGTACGTAGCCCCTACCCCTGATGTTAAATTCTCAGAACTTGCCGTACGACGGTTTTCTTCCGGTGTATTTACTGTACAAACATTGACAGACCTGAAATAACCTTTCCCTTTTACATAAAATTTTAATTCATATTCTCCTTTTGGCAAATAAAATGATGGTGTAATAAAATACGCACAACTACCTGCGCTCCCTCCGTAAGTCATCTTCATCACCGGATGACCATTAAATGTTTCGGTTGATCTCGAATAGTATTCTGTAGATCTTGTTGCAGCATTATTTCCTCCATTTCCATATCCATCGGGAAGGGGCTGATATGCTGTTGAAGATCCATCTACATGAGACCAATTACTCATACCTATATTGGTAATTTGAACCAATTTTCCTTGAGGAATTTCCGAAGAAGCTAATTTATTCATGGAAATTCCGGAAATTAGCAATGGGTTGTCCGGATCTCCATTGATATTGTTATGAGCAAAATTCAAACTATAGCTTCCTTGTTGGGTTACAGTAACCATTACCCTAATCGGAGTCCAATCTCTAAAAAGTTGAGCAGTAACAGTGTTTCCCATGGGACGAGTTGAATACGTGAAGCCGGTGGTCCCGGTGGGTTCCCGAGATCTTCTGTCTGACTCTGCAACATTGGATGTACAAAGATTCAGTGTCCTGATAAAACCAGAGCCTTTTACATAAAAAACGATCTCATAATCTCCTGCATCTAAATCAACATACGGAGTGATAAAATAATTGGCATTTCCGGTTGTTCCCGTCCAAGTCGTTTGTATGGCAGGTTGACCTTCAAAAGTTTCTTCCGATCTGGAAAAAAATGGTTCATAACTACTTCCTGATCCCGACCTCACTCCATATCCTTTCGGAAGAGGTTTATAAACAGATGAAGAACCGGAAACAAACTCCCATTGACTCATATTTATATTTGGAACAACAACCGGGGTTATTTCCATATTTTCATCAGCCCAAGCCAATGTTGTCCAAGGGATAAAACCATCTTTACTCTGTTCATTACGAATTTGCTTAAGTACCCGCCAGGTATAAGGCATAGAGAGATTTTTCCTTCCATGATAGTGATGATAGACAAGTTCATATATAGGACTGTAACTTCCTCTTCCATCTTGAGAAATAGTATCTCCATACACATAAGAACCGTTAAAGATTTTATATTTAGTATAAGGCACATCTTCTCCCAACATAAATTTGGAAGTATATTCATATCCTTTTAACAAACGGTTATCATATAGAGAATATGCATCATATCCTTGAACCCATGCCACTTCACAGGCATTACAAAGATAGGATATACCCATTTGTGTATGTCCCTGGTCACGTCCACTTTCCTGACATTGTCCTGTTTCACTGAAATAATATTGAATAGAGCCGTTCACTTTTCCCTTAGTTAAACGTTCATATGCTTTATCAAAAATATCCTGACGATCCAAAAAGATACCAATACACATCATGGTCTGTTCTATAGCAGCATCCCAGTTCCCATTGGTCGTAGCCGGCTTAAAATCTTTAATAACATTATACCAGACGTCTAATATCATACTTTTGAATTTATTTTGATCCTGAGTACTCCAACCGGTATAAGTATATTTGATGATTTCGGCAGCATTCAAGTATTTAATGCCTGCAACACCCACTTTCAATTCCCGGTTTGAATTAGTTACCGAAACCAACTTATAAGACCACGCATTCAATATTTCTATTGATTTTTCAGCATATCTTTGATCTCCCGTTACCGCCCAAAGCAATGCCATGGTATAAGCAAAATTTCCATCTTGATAGAACTCATCTCCTCCGATATTAGGAACATTGTAAGGGCCACAATGTACATCTGCAAAAGGACGAGCAGCGATAGTCAAATCTCCGTATTTAGAATTTTTCATTTGTATAAATGCCGATTTCCATGGCTCTTTGCCTGACAAAACACGGGATTTTATCAATGTCAGATCTGTTGCCGTATGAAGCATCCCTGGATGCACAAAAGCAGCATAAGATGCTGAAGTACATGAAATAACAACAATTAAAAGCAGGCTTTTAATCATTTTTACAAAGTTAGTTCGAGTTGATTGTTTCATCTTTATTTTTTATTTATTTCTAAATTTATTTATTGTTTTACGGAATCTGTTTACTCAAAGAAATCTTTGATATCAAAAGGGGAGTATCCGGATTTCCATCCATGTTATTATGAGCAACATTCAATGCATATTTAGCTTTTTCAGTCACCTTAAAAACAGATTTATACGGTATCCAATTTTCATGAAGCTTTGCCTTTACAGTCTCTCCCATCGGTCTGGAAACATACGTTATTCCTCCTGGCTTCAAATTTCGTGCCATTGTTGTCCTTCTATTTCCTTCAGGAACATCTGCCGTACAAAGGTTGACAGACCTAATATAACCGGATCCTTTTACATAAAATGTAACTTCATAATCTCCAGGTGTCAATTCCACATAGGGAGTAATAAAATATGCGCTATTTCCCGGAGTACTTGAAAAAGTCATTTGCAAGACATTTTCACCATTAAATTCTTCCTGAGATTTAGCAAAATATTTCCGGAATCTCCTGCTCTCACAGAATATCCTTCAGGAACCGCATCATAATTTGAACCAGAATGCTTCCATTGAGACATATTTAAATTAGGCACAGGCACATTCACAGAATTAACTTCCGGAGCATATAACAAAGAAGTCCAAGGCATATATCCGTCTTGTGGTTTTTCGTTACGGTTTATATTCAGTAGTCTCAAAGTATAAGGCATTTCCAAACCTTTACGGACATGGTAGTGATGGTAAGGCAATTCATAAATAGGATTACATCCACCCCTTCCCTTTTTAGAAATAGTATCTCCAAAAACATATTTTCCGTAATACGTTTGGTATCGTACATAAGGAACATCTTCCTTTAACAAGAATTTTGCAGTATATTCAAAACCTTTCAATAAACGGTTATCATAAAGAGAGTATGCATCATAGCCTTGCTTCCATGCCACTTCACAGGCATTACAAATGTAAGACAATCCCATTTGTGTATGTCCTTGATCACGTCCGCTTTCCTGACATTGCCCTGTTTCACTGAAATAGTTATCAATTGCACCATTAGAATCTCCTACTGTTAACTGATGGTAAGCCCGATCAAAAATATCTTTGCGATCAAGAAAGATTCCGATACATAGCATGGTCTGCTCCATGGAGGCATCCCAGTTTCCGTTGACCAAAGGTCTGAAATCTTTGATTCCTTCATACCAAATATCCAGGATCATTTTTTCAAAAGCATCCTGGTCTTTCTTTTTCCAATTTTTATAAGTATATCGAATGATTTCAGCAGCATTCAAATATTTGATACCTGCCACTCCAATCTTCAATTTTTTTGATTCCAGGGTCACCATTTTCAAGGTATACGACCAAGCATTCAGTATTTCAATCGATTTTTCAGCATATCTCTGATCTCCCGTTATCACCCAAAGTAATGCCATAGTATAAGCAAAATTTCCATCTTGATAGAATTCTGTCCCTCCGTTATTGGGTTTGTTATGTGGCCCATTTGCTACATTTTCGAAAGGACGTGGAGCCTTATTTAAGTCAGCATATTTAGAATTCTTTAATTCCCCAAAAGCGGAAAACCATGGTTCTTTACCTGATTGTACACGAGATTTTAAATCTTCCAAATCTGATTTTGTATGAAGCATACCAGGATGAACAAATTGGGCAATAGAAGATTGTCCGTAACAAATAATCAAAACGAAAAAGAAGATTCTCAAGAATGCAGTTTCAAATCGTTGTTTCATGGTATTTCATATGTATTTTTGTTTTACAAAGGTAAGAAGGCTGCAAGCCTAACTATTTGCAAAATAAGACCAAAATATTGCAAAATCAATTCAAAAGGATTACTCATTTAAAATGTAAAAACCGGCTTGTACCTCCTTTTAAGTACAAACCGGTTTTAAGTTCAAATTCTTAATTCAATTGAATATCTATCAATATTTTAGATACAATATAGAAATTTAAATTTGTTTGAGCTCACTTATTTAGATAAAAACTTAAACGTTTTCACGCTACCATCTTCGTAAGTTACTTTTTTGATATAAATACCTCTCATGTTAGGTTCTTTAATTTGAAGCCCGGTGAGGGTGTAATACAACTCTGACACCACTTTTGAATCTATTACCATTTTATCTATTGAAGTATTTACATAAGGAGACCAACGTAAGTTATCAATAGAAGTCTGGCCACTACTAGCATTTTTAAAAATGATGGTTGTAGGTTGATTGAGATTAATACTGATATCTTTTGAAGTAACTACCCAAGGAGTTCCTACAATAGAAACTGTTTCCAATAAATTTTCAGGAGCCTCAGAGCCTTTATACATTTCAAGTTTAACAGATCCGGATAACATACGAACATCTATATTAAAACTATCTAAAGTAGGAAATACCACTGTCATAATTCCTGTACCCCCAGGCATGAGAACAGTTTTTCCATCTATTAGTTTGTCAGATGATGCGGATGATGTATTGGCAAAAGTGTAAGTAAGAGCACCAACTGTTACAGTACCTGCTGCAAAATTATTAAAACCAGCATCTGAGAAAGTTTCAGTATTTGTTTGGGCAGCACCGATCGGAGCTTTATAGATATCAGACTTCACGATAGAAGCCGCATCAGAAGCTACTACTTGATAATATATGTTTTGTCCGGCACTCAAAGCTGGAGAAAATTCAGTAGTTTCATACATACCTCCATTCAATGCCATTGGTACAGCACCTCCTGTCAAATTCGCATCAACACCCCAACGAGCCTCTACATACGAAATATCCGTATCAGTAATTTTTGCTGTAATCTTTATATCTTGAGCGCTATTAGCAAAACGAGGGTTAGTATAGAAATCTTCAATTACCGGCAATTTGTTTGCATTATAAGGAGTCAATGTAATATTATCTAAACCGGTTTGAACTGTTCCGGTACCTTCCACATACATTTTAATCTTAATCGGGCCATTATAATCAATATTTACTGTTCTTTGTACAAATATAGCGCTTTTGACTATTTCGGTAGCCGATGCAATATCTTCAAATCCGGAACCTTTATCTACTGCTACTTTAAAAGTAAGGGTTGTATTACCGGTAGTATTAGATTTTATCCAATAAACTAAAGAACCTACTCCATTAGGAAATTCTACTGTTTGTATAGATGGAGTTGTTACGGTTAAAGATGCCGAATATCCGGCTTCATAAAATAAATTTGAAGAACTAAATGTAAACGAAGAAGCCGCATCATCCCAATTGGCATCATTCAATTGTCTTCCATCAAAATTCTCATTAATCAACAAATTTACTTCAGCTTTTGCAATAGCATTAAAAGTAGTGGTAGCTATAGGAGAATCATCTGTCCCTGCTTTAAATGCACCTACAGGAGCTGTAAGCGTATATGTTTTACCTGCGGTCAAAGACACCGGAACAGAAACTATATTGTCATTTATTTCTACATCATTTAATGCAATATTTGTGGAAGAAGTTCCGTCAAATAAAGTAATCACTCCTGTGCCCTTAGTTACATTTTTATTAAAGGTAATGGTTGCAGTGGTAAATATAGAGGCTGCCACAGAAGAACCATTTTCAGGGGAAATGGTATTTACTTTCAAAGCTGAAGTTGCCACAGCTTCTGACCAACTTGTGGAAACACGTACTCCTCCTACTTGAAATCTAGCACCATTATTGCCACTAGATTTGATCATCAAGTAACCTAAAGAAGAGGGAGCAGATGTTCCTTCCGAATTTACCTGACTAGGAGTTGGTTCTACTAATGATCCTACTAAAGGATTGACAAATAAAGATGCTTCTTTAGTACTAAAATCGTATTTAAGTACAATTAGATAAGTCGTATTGGGTATTTTAGTAGAATCTGCATCCCATTTAATATCTTTAGCAGTTCTTGAAGCCCTTGTTACCCCTATTTTAAATGGGTTTCCATTGCCTCCAACTAGTTTTCCAGCCCATGCTTTCATCTTAGATTCAGTAGAAATATCAGACAGACCCATAATTTCAGATTGACTTTGGCTTTGATTTACAGTAACCTTGTATAAATATGAAAGATATACTACCCCTGAATTAACAGCCGCAAACGCACGGGTTGAGAAATATCCAGTCGAAGCTCCTGAAGTATAATTATTTTGAACAGATTGACCTAATCCGGAAAGAACATAACTTCCTCCTGCATCAGTATATGACAACGCTTCTCCAAAATATCTGTGACCATTTCCTCTATCAGCACTTGTACTCCAAGTTGTTACTGCTGCTGCATCCAAACTATCTGCCGCATAGTCAAACGTCTCGTCAAATATCACTGTAGCCTTGGATGACACAGCGATCATGACAACAAATAAAAATGTAAATAACTTTTTCATGACTTAATAAATTAAACTGATTAATACTAGTTTATTTTCTCAACCAACTTACGCCTGTGTTGCTTGTAGTTGGTTTTATTTTTGATTTCATATCCTTGATTTCCTTTTTTACTATTTTCTCAAAATCTGATGAGGGGTAAACAGTAATATCTTTTTTAGGAAAATCAACCAAGAGTCCTTCATTATAGAAGTTCTGATTCCAGGTAATGTCAGGTTTCAGGTCAGGGCGTGAGATTTTAACAGCTATATTCTGCAGATCATTATTAAAAATCACATTATGCTCGACAACAGATTTTACAGGAGGTAATACATATTCAGGTTTATCATTATGAAAACTGATATTCATGGCTTGTTTACAGTTTACAAATGTATTGTATTTGAAAACGAGATTTTTCACTTGGGAGTAATCATAAAGAGCCGCGTTTTCTCTTCCCCTCATTACACATAGTGAAGCATAATAATCCGTTCCTGTCAAATTCTCCAAGTAATTACCTGCAATAACATGATTTTCTCCGACCACCCTTATACCAGCTGTATTAGGCTTATGATTCCCATGAAAATAATTACCGGTAACAACACAATTATTTCCTTGACGTAATACCAAGCCAGCTGAAACTTCATAGAAAACATTATTTCTGTAGGTATTCCCACAAGATTTATTGGAAATACATTCTACTTCTCCGTTGCAACGTTCGAAATAATTATCTTCTACTGTTACATTTGCATAATGCATGGAGGTTCCACTTACTCCTACACGGATAGTTTCTTGCCCATTCATCTCTTTACCGTTTTCATCCAATATGGATTTTCTATACCCAAAATAGTTATGGTCTATCCGGTGAGAAGGGGCATATACTGCCGTGTCTAATTCAATAACCAATGTTGGTGACAAATGATATTTATTCGTAAAAGAACAATGATCTATCCGGTTGCGGATTCCACTTACAGATAACCAACGTATGCTCAATTGAGGATCTTCAGGATTATAACTATCTATACAAATATTGGTTATACGACAATCTTCAGTCCCTTTTTTAAATTCAATTACATTTCGCCTAAAAGCTTGTCCATCTTTGAACCAAAGTCCCGAAACAACAGCATACTTTCCACCTATTTCCAAACGGGATTCTCCGGAAAGGACAACCGCTCTCGGTCCTTCTGCAATAAGAAGAACCGGTTTTGCGTTTGTACCTTCTGCATTTAATTTTATTACCTGACTTTTCCAAATGCCGGATTTCATTATAAGTGTATCACCTGCCACCCAAGTTTGCGCTCCGATTTCTTTGGCAGAACTTACCCAAACTGTGCGGGCAGAAGCATTCATAAAGAATATGGCACATGCTATTATCGGCAATATTTTTTTCATTTCCACGCTTAATTAATCGTTACTTTGTAGATGTACAAGGAACTGGAACTTCCGTTAGCCACACACACTTGTGTAACACCTTCCGACAATTTCACGGTATAAGCGGTTTGCTTTTTAGTCAACAAAATCGGTTCTCCAACATCCGACCATTTACCGTTTTTCATCTCACGTACAATCATCGGATTTCCATCAGTTCCAACAGAAGCTTCAATAATTACCTCTTTTCCTGCTTCCGGAAATTCGATGGACCCTTTCTTGCTCATTTTATCCAAAATCATCCGTTTAACACCTTTCCCATCTTTTTGAAATAATACGGTTTTGTTAAACTTTACTCCATTGATAGTTCCGGAATTGAAAGTTCCCGATTCCGGACGTTCGGTTACGGCCTCCCCCCAAGAATCATCATTAAAATTATACACTTTTTGTGCATTGGCCGACAAGCTGAATACAGCTATAAATGCGGCGATCATTAATAAATTTTTCATACGATTACTATTATTTAATTATACTGTTTGAAATAAACATCCATTACGATATAAGACCTATTGTTATTGCTCGGATGGAAAGATACCTGTTTAACCATGATGAAACCATTGTCAATAGGCACCCTGCTATCCGTACCATTACTAATATCCATTTTTTGGAATAATATCGGATATCCTTTGAAAAAATTATTCGCAGAAGAAGATCCCGGAATATATGTTCGTGGGGTGTTAGATCCTGACCTAATTGCATATTCAGGTGGCGTTTTTTGAAGAATAAATGCATCTGCTATTTGACCATTCATTACATAATCTCTCATCTTTATATAATTGGTACTGGTTTCCCCACTCGTAAAAGGCCTATATTGTACAAAATTCGGAAGCTTTTGATTGGGAATTTTTGTTCCATCACAAGTATAAAGATTGATATCTGTATCGCTATTATTGGGATTCACCAACTGAAGGCTACTTGTCATATCCGTAGGCTTTCCTCCCGCTCTCAGATAAAAATATATATCTTCTTTTTTATTCAACACCATACATGGACTATATATTGTTCCGTCTGCCGGACTAAAGAAATTTTGTGTGGTAGAAGGATCTTGGGCATACAACACAATGTCATCCCATTGAAGATATGTTGCCGGATGTACCACCGGATTTATCGTCAAGTTATTAGTCACATCTTTAATTTGCCCTCCATAATATGTAACTATTAATTCCACTCCTGTAGTAGTTGATGTGAAATAAGTAGTCGGTACATTAAATTTCAATAATTTACCATCTACTATATCTGCTGAATCCGATTGATTGATCCAAGGAATAATCCGGGCAGCATATCCGTTAACAAGAACTTCTTCCACATTCATCAAATTACGTCCTTCAAGTTGATACGTTTTTGCAGCCATAATTGTTGACGGAAAATTATCAATTCTCGGTACTTCTGTTACCACTTCCATTTCATCCGGAGATTCTACAAACGTCATAATATTCCCGTCGAAATAATCAAATTCAATTTTTCCGGGATCTGCTTCCGTGAAAGGGACTTTCACAATCATATCCGAATTATTTTGGATAATAACTTTCGCAATCACCCCTCCTATTTTAACTTGAGTTACTGCAAGCATATTTTCCCCGGTAATTTCTATTTCTTCATTGACTTTTGCCAATTCTGGAACCGAATAAACGGCAGGTACTACAAAGTCCACAATAAAATCCTGACTACTTTCAGAAGTTCCTCCTTTAGCAAAAAGTTTAACACTTCCACTTCTTGCGTTATTGGTTATAGTAGCTACTAATTTAGTAGCAGACAATTTATATTTGATATTCACTTTTTGTCCACCTATATATACGGAATCTATCCATTGCAAATTTTCTCCTTCAATTGTAATATCTGTTCCTATCGGTGCCGTCTGAGGAGAAAATCCTTTAATTGTTGGGGGATCTGTTTCTTTCACGAAAGAAGGAATATCCTCACAACCAATCATCAATAAGATGACCGGTAAACACATTATAAAATATATGATCTTTTTCATGAGTTTTCTTTTTTAATATTAATATCCGGGATTTTGACTAATCATAGGATTAATGTTGATTTCTTTTTGTGGTATAGGAAGAACCAAAGCCTCCGGCTTCATTTCCGCATATTCCAATCCCACATAATAATAATCAGACCTTCCGTCTCTTGTCTCTTCAGCATAATGTTCGTTCATAATTTCAACAGTTCTTCCGGAACGTAATAAATCGAACCATCGTTGATTTTCAAAAGCAAGTTCCAACCTGCGTTCTGCCAAAATCAAATTACGAAGTTGCTGCCTTGTTTGAGGAGCTTCCACTAACTCTCCTTTATCAGCTCTTAAACCTGCTCTTATTTTTGTTTTGTTCAAATAAGTAATTACATCAGCTACATTACTTGCGGGATTTTCGTTCAAAGCCTCTGCATACATCAAGTAAACATCTGCAAAACGTAATACCGGCCAATCATTTTCGCCATCATTTTTAATGATAACAGGAGAAAGATATTTTTTACAAAACGATCTTTCTTTCACCCAACCGGTAGGATTAGCAGGTGTTATCAAGGATGGATTATTATATCCCAAAGCAAAACATGTTTTAGCCCTGACCGAGTCATTTTTAATATAACAAGACTTTAACATTTCCGTAGGAATATTGTAATCGGAGCCATCGCCATTTACCACATTATCTCCACTGTTACCGGGAGCAAAATAATTCGGGAACGGAGAACCTAATCCATAACCTCCGGCGCGATACCTTACAGCAAAAAGTATTTCCTTGTTCATCTCATTAGAAGTACTGAATACGCTCGGATAATCTGAAATCATATCATAACCATAAGTGGCGCGATTAGTGACAATATCATACAACAAGGCTTCTGCATCAGCATATTTCTTTTCTGTAAGATATACTTTTGCCAACAAAGCTTTTGCCGCTACAGCAGTAGCCTTTCCTATATTCTCCGGATGAGTGTTATAATTTGCAGGCAGGGAATCTATTGCCAATCGCAAATCTTTTTCTATTTGTGCATAGATTGTAGCTTCCGGTTCGCGGGAATATTTCATGGCTTCTTGCTGAGAGATAGGAGTTGTTACCAGAAAAACAGGGCCATACAAACGTACCAAATTGAAATAATGATATGCCCGCAAGAAACAAGCTTCTCCTTTATATTGTTGCCGAAGTGTATTATCCCAAACAACTGAAATATGATTCGGTTTCAACACTAAGTTACAACGATTGATATTAGCATAGGTAGCTCTCCAATACTTATCTACTTCCGGATGAGCAGCATCTACAAAAGATTGATCCAACGCATAAAAATTCCGGCTGACAGAGGTATTGGAATTTGTCGATCTTAATTTGGCATTATCTGACCTCAATTCCGTAAGCTGCCATTCATAAAGCATGGGGTTTTGGAGACCATTATAACAACCAATAATAGCAGTGGCTATATCTTTTTCCGTTTTATAAAAATCTTCTATATCTATTCCGGAATAAGGCCCTCCATCCTCACAAGCAGACAAGAATGGTAAGATGCAAAACAGCAATATATATAATTTATTGTTTTTCATATTTTCACATATTAAAAGTTTAAATCAAATCCAAAAGAGAAAGTCCGTTGTAGAGGAAACGAACCCCTTTGGTATCCATCCATTAAAGCAGAGCCATAGCTTCCTGATTTAGACATTGCTTCAGGATTTATTCCCCTGTAACCATCAGCCATGATATACACCAGGTTATCTGCAGTAGCATACAGTCTCAAGCCTGATATTCCCATTTTTTTCGTTATCTTTTTTGGAAGTTTATAACCTAACATAACATTCCGCATGGCAATATATGAACCGTCTT
Source organism: Bacteroidales bacterium (assembly GCA_031552425.1). Lineage (GTDB taxonomy): Bacteria > Bacteroidota > Bacteroidia > Bacteroidales > Azobacteroidaceae > JAISFI01. The sequence continues at coordinate 19,024 of JAVBMM010000195.1, forward strand.
CCACAATATAATCAGTATCTGCCCAACGTATTCCATGATCCATGTAAGGGGTCTTTCCATCCCCGGGATTATTTTCACTCAACCAGCGATTAGAATTTGCGAATAATTTATTACGCTCTCTCATATCGATATACTCAGAATCTCCATTTAGGATGTCCACTCCTTGCACTCCTTGTATCAAAATCATCAAATCAAAATTTTTCCATTTGAATGTGTTGGTAAATCCCCAAGTAAAATCAGGATAAGGAGAACCGATAACCACCCTATCTTTTTCATTAATTACACCATCTCCATTTTGATCTTTTACCCTCAAACCTCCGGGTTGGTCTGACACATGATGAGGATTTGCATCTATTTCTGCCTGGCTTTTCCAAACGCCAATAGTTTTATATCCATAGTATCGAATAGCAGGGTCACCTACTCTCGCCAAATATAATTCATTCAAATCTCCTTGATTAATCAACTGTTCCTCATCTTTACTTCCAAGCTCCAATAAGCGATTTCTATTTAAAGTGAAATTCACCGAAGTTTCCCAAGAGAACACTTTATTTTTAATATTGTATGTCAGTAATTCCACTTCGATACCGGCATTCC
>JAVBMM010000209.1:0-10838 GCA_031552425.1 Bacteroidales bacterium
GAATTTATCAAGAAGGGACAAAAAGCAAGTGTATATGTTGAAAAAATCTTCCATGACATTCATTATTTTTCTAAATATTATTTTTCTGAGGCTGTGGAAATACAGAAAAAAACCGTAAAACTGATAGTTCCTCATTGGATGGATATCGAAATCATAGAACAGAATTTTGATCCGAATATATCCAAAGAAATTATTACAGATAATGAAAATAATAAACGTATTTATACATATCACATAGATAATCAAAAGGCAATGAAGCATGAAAATAACATGCCAGATTACTCTTATGTTTATCCGCACCTTATTGTTATTCCTCGTTATGCCATATTAAATAGTTTGGAAGTGGAATTTTTCAGCAATACAGCTGATTTATATAAATGGTATCGTAAAAAATTATTTTTAGTTAAAAATGATAAAAATGTCATATCTGAACAATCTAAGGAAATTACTAAAAGATGTATTACAGATGAAGATAAAATCAGAACTTTATATTCATGGGTACAAGAAAATATTCGTTACATTGCCTTTGAGAACGGAATTGCTGGATTCAAACCGGATGAATCACAATCTGTCCTCAATAAAAAGTATGGAGATTGTAAAGGAATGTCTAACTTATTAAAGGAATTATTGATAGCGGAAGGGTTTGATGCTCGTTTAGCATGGATTTGTACAAGTAATATTGCTCCTGATTTTTCAAATGCATCTCCATCTGCTAATCATATGATTTGTGCATTATTTTATAATCAAAAGTTATTTTTTCTTGATCCTACAGTAAAATATATGCCTTTGGGAGAATATCCGCAAACAATACAGGGCCGTCAGGTTATGATCGAAGATGGGGAAGATTATATCGTAGAACGAGTAGCAGTATTTCCTCCTTTATTAAATGCCAATAGAACATATTGTGAATATTCTATTGAGAACAACATTGTGAAAGGTAAAGTGAAAAAACATTATAATGGAGAATCCAAACAAGAAATTATGAGTTTTATTCATTCAATTGGAAATGATAAGCAAGAGGAAATTTTAGCTGCTTTTTTAAAGAAAAGGAATCCTCAAAATAAAGTTAAAAATGTTATTTTATCAGGTCCAAAACCAAATGATGATAAAGTATCACTTACATTTGAAGAAGAGTTAACTTCCAGAGTTCAAGTTTCAGGAAATGAACTTTATGTTGATTTGAAAAGGGAAGAAGATTTTAAGCTGACAGTTGATACCACGAATAGGGAACATGATTTTCTTTTTCCTTATAAAACGTGTTTAATTTATCAGTGTATTCTTACAATTCCTCAAGGATATAGAACAAAGAAGCTCCCGGATGACTACAATGATGTCAGTAAAGTATATTCTTTTCATTCTTCATATGAGGAAGAAGAAAATAAAATTACCTATCATAAAGAAATTGTTATATTTGATCCTTGGATAAAAAAAGATCAAATTCAAGACTGGAACAATGCACTTGATCGATCAAAAAAAATAGGTATTGAGCAAATTATTTTAATAAGAAAATAAATCTTATAGATACAATTATGAAACAGATATTTTACTCCTTTTTTTTATTTTTTATTACAATATCCTTTTCTCTATATTCAGCTGATTACAATGAGTATGCAAAAACTATTCGCCAAGAAGTGTGGAATTGGGATAAACCTGAATTTAAGAACTATATAATACCAGAAGAGTATAACAATGAATCTGCCATAATTATAGCTAGACATCAGGAAATAAGTGTATCAAACAAAAATAAGTTCGATTTGAGTTCTATAATGCTTTTTGTTAATAAGTTGTATTATAGTGAAATAGAAAGAATTACAGTTAAGATAAATGATGTAAAAGCTTTGGAAGAATATTCTAAATTATCATTTAAGACAGAAACAAAAAAAAGTACATTTTATTCTGTAAATAAAGCGAAGACTATTGTCGGGGTTCGTATTGTCAAGCCGGATGGAAATATCAAGGAAGTAGATGTAGACAATGAATCTGTTAGTATGACCGAAGGAAAAAAAGAAGACAAGTCGTACAAAAAATTAGCGATACCACACTTACAAATAGGAGATATATTAGATTATTTTTATTGTACAGAAATGGAATTAAATGATCTTAATATACCACCTTTGACTTTTAGTTTTTATGGAGTATCATACCCCATATTATCTTATTCAGTTCGTTGTGAAGTTGGAAATAAACTTACAACAGAATATCGTTCAATAAATGGGGCTCCCAAAATGACTAAGAAAGTATTTGATAATAATACAATTCTTGAAGTTCAACAAAAAAACTTACCTAAAATTGAATTTACCCAATGGATGTCCCCTTTACGAGATTTTGCTATGATTAGGATGTTAATTCTAAATAATGAATCCCAATATATTTATAAATTAGCAAGTGCAAGAGAAGGTGGTACTTATGAAAATGTCTCAAAAGAAGCTATTTTAAATGATGCCAAAGTAAGAATTGCCCACATACAGTCAGGTGCTAAAATTTTGTGGAGTTCATTAATTAATAATGTAAAAAAAGATATAAAAAACTACCAGTTAAAATATCCGACAGCTAGTCCGGAAGATTTAGCACTCTATTTATATGATGATCTTTTTTTTAATTGGAGAAACTACTACAGTCGAAGTAATTTTTCTACTGAAACATTTTTTATTTTATTTGGAGAACTTTTGAAAATGTATAAAGTTGAATACAAGCTTGGATTTGTTTCTTCTAAATATGGAGCTCGAATGGATGAAATTGTGTCTTGGGAAGATTTAGATTACATTGTTGTTGCAAATGATGGTAAACAATGTTTTTTCCCTCCTTATGGGTATGGAACTTCAGATGATCGTTCTGTAAATTTTCAAGGAGAAAAGGCATTTGTTATTCGAGTGGAGAAATTTGCAGCGAAAGATCCAGAAGGAATTATTGGTGTTTCTTCTGAATATGTAGTTCCGGAAATATTGGCAGAGCAAAATGACAATACATTTATTTCGGAAATATCATTTTCAATAGACAATCCTGTTCAACTTTTAATCCAACAACAAGCAGAATTAATGGGAGATATTAAATTAGACATTCAGCCATTAATGTTTCTTCTTGAAGATTGGGATACAACCATGCGAGAACGACTATTGATTGAGAAATCATTGATGCAAGAATTAGAAGAAAATAAAAAGAATCGAAAATATATCGAAGAATATCGTTCCCTTTTTGAGAAAAATAGAAAGGAGCAAAAAGAAAATGTAAAATTGATAATTCAACGATTTTATGAAAAAGATATTAAAGATTTGAAGGATTATTCCATTGAAAGTTTAGGAGTAACTGCTAAAAATCCCACATTAAAATACAGTACAACTTTTATTATGGATGATTTTGTGAAAAAAGCAGGTGATAATTTGATTCTCGAAGTTGGAAAGTTGATAGGAACTCAATGGATTCCTTCTGAAAATGATAAAAAAAGAAAATTTAATGCCTATCTTCCATCCCCATTATCCATTACTAATAAAATCCGAATACAAATTCCGGAAGGTTATAAAGTTGAAAACATTAGTAATTTGAATTTTCAAATTGAAAACACCTATGGTTTATTTGAATCTTATGCTCATATTGAAAATAATACACATCTTTCAATTCAAACAAGAAAAGCATATAATAAGACCTTTATAGCAGTGAATGAATGGGGCCAAATACTCGAAGTTGCAGATAAAACCAACGATTTTTATGGACAATCTATAGTACTGAAGAAGGAGTAGTCTTTATCTTTACATTTAAATTATGAAAACAATATTATCATTAATACTTGGAATATTTATTGCATTAACAGCGGAATGCCAAAATCATCTTACTAAATTAAATCCGAATCAATCTGATAGTTTGTTGATTATCAAACATCTTACAGCAATCACTAAAACTGAGGGATATCGGAACTATAGGAATATTCAATTATTGGATAAAACAGCGGATTATATTTTTTCAGTTTTTTGTCAATATGCAGATACAGTGTATTTCCAACCTTATCAAGTGAATGGCAAAATCTATAGAAATGTGATATGCCGGTTCGGAAGTAAAAGTAAAAAGCCTTTGGTTATTGTAGGAGCTCATTATGATGTATGTGGTAATCAAGAAGGAGCTGATGATAATGCAAGTGGAGTAGTGGGTTTGTTGGAAATAGCTCGCTTGATTTCCGGTAAAAAACTGGAATATCCTATTGAAATTGTCGCTTATTCACTCGAAGAGCCTCCTTATTTCAGAACGGAAAATATGGGAAGTTACATTCATGCAAAATCTCTTTTTGAGAATAAAACTTCTGTATATGGTATGGTCGTTCTGGAAATGATAGGTTATTTCAGTGACAAATCAAAGTCCCAGTCATATCCGGTTAAAGTTATGAAGGTGGCTTATGGAACAAAAGGAAACTATATTTTATTGGCGAGAAGAACTAGTTCAGGAGAATTTGTGAAAAACTTTTCGAATGGATTTAAAGATTTGGCGACCATCAATACCCAGAGTCTGAAAGCTCCTTCAAAAGTACAGGGGATTGATTTTTCCGACCATTTGAATTATTGGAAATTCGGTTATGATGCGTTGATAGTTACCAATACAGCTTTTTACCGAAACAAGAATTACCACCAAACCACAGATACCATGGAAACACTTGATATTCCTAAAATGATGAAAGTAATTGATTCTACTTATCAGGCGTTGATTGGGTTATAAGTAAAGTGTTAAAAATGAATAATAAATATTTAGTTTTATTGCTGACCGTAGCCTTATTCCCAAATGGTATAATGGCACAAAATCTGCCGATTTTCAATGTTAAACAAGTTCCTGATACAATTATCCCATTGAAGAAAAAACCTTGGCAGGCTGCTGCCGAAGTTGCAGGACTGAATGTAGGTGTCTGGGCTTTTGATAGATATGTACTCAAAGGGGATTATGCATATATTTCTTTAAATTCAATGAAAAATAATCTGAAAAGTGGTTTTTATTGGGATAATGATAGTTTCCTTACCAATCTTTTCGGACATCCATACCAAGGGTCTTTGTATTTTGATGCAGCCCGTTCCAATGGGATGAATTTTTGGGAATCATCACTTTATACTGCCGGAGGAAGCCTCATGTGGGAAATCTTTATGGAGAATGAACATCCTTCTATTAATGATTTTATCTCTACAACTATTGGAGGAACCGCTTTAGGAGAGGCATTTTATCGTACTTCCGACATTTTTTTTGATAATCGTGCAACCGGATGGAATCGTTTTGGAAGAGAACTTCTCGGAACTATTTTTGCTCCGGGAAGAGGTCTTACACGCATAATTAATGGAGAATCCTGGAAGAGATCTCGATATTCAGGAAATCAATCTGATCACTCAGATACATATTTCGAAATTTCAGCAGGAATTAAAGCTACTGAATTATTTGATTTAAATAGGGAGTTGATAGATGAAGGTTTGGGTGGAGTTATAGAAGCTCGGGTAAAATATGGGGATCTGTATGAAGAAAGCGAAAAACCATTCGATTGTTTTCTTATCAGTGTCAGTTTTAATTTACAAAAAAATCAACCTCTTATCGGTCAGGCTGATTTGATGGCTAAATTGTGGTCGAGAAGAATATATAATGATTCCAAAAAAGAACTCCATTTTGGTGTTTTTCAACATTTTGATTATTATAGTTCAGATACTTTGAGTCGTTCAAATACATCAACTGATACAAAAATGCCTTATGAAATAGGAGTTCCAGCTTCTTTTGGTATTGGTTTATTCGGACGAGGACATAATACTCAAAATACCTTCACCTATTTTGGACAGATACATACAAGTGCTATTTTATTGGGTAGTAGTTTATCTGATTATTTTCACGACGTAGACCGGAATTACAATTTTGGAAGTGGATTTTCGGGAAAATTGGCATTTGGTTGTGTGTATAAAAAGAAAATAGGTATTTCTGCTGTTTTTGAATCTTATGATATTTTTACGTGGAAAGGTTATGTTCCCGGTAAAACAGAATTTGATAAAGATTCTAATGTGCAAGGAGATAAATCACGTGCATACTATAATTTATCCAATATAAAAATAACTTATCGGTTCAATGATATTTGGAGTATATATCTCAGGAGATATGATTATTTCCGTAAAACTAATTACGAATACTTGCCTGATGTGAAGTCTCATACATCAGAAACCAGTTTGATGGTGACGTATGAATTTTAGGTTATTTACTACTTTTTACTATGCCTGTGTCAGATAACCTGGCGTATCTTCCTGATATTGTTCCGTTACTTTCTACTGTATAAATAGTAGGAGTGCTTGCTACTCCATAATTCTTAAAATTATCTCCTTCAAATCCTTTGAAGTCACATAATTTGTCTTGCCATGGAAAGTCTTTTGAGTAGTATTCGAAAACTTTTTCGTCTTTGTCTGATGAAAGAGAAATTATACGGTAGCCTTTTTTTATCAAATCGTTGTAATATTTTTTTAGTTCGTCTATTTGTATGTTACAATGTTCGCATCCACTTTCGTAAAATAACAACAAGGTAGGTTGTTTGGATGAAAAATCTTCAATTTTTACATTTTCTGTGCCGGTAAGAGGAGGTGCCGGATTATCCATTATTTTTGAAGCTGTAATCAGACGCATTCCTAAATATTGTAACTTATCATCTTTCAAATCCAAACCAAAACTGTATGCTGCTATTTTTTCAGCAGCATTGTCTAGAGCATATTGTTCAAAAAAATCAATTAAATCTTTTGCCAGACGGATTACTATTTGAGGATTCTGCCTTATTGTTCTTTCTATTACTTTTTTTGCTACAGGAACAAATGCATCTGAAAACACAGAGGGATTAGGACTGGTATTCGCATAAAATCCCACCCATTGCTGAATATATTCTTTCCATAAACCAGAAGTGTATAGAATATCAAAAGATAAGGTATCCGATACATAGGTTTTAGCTGATTCAAAAGCTGCTTGTGTGCGGATATTGGGTATTGCACTCAGGTGCTTCCTGATATTTTCCAAATATTGATTAACAGGTATTAGTTGAATTGCTCCGCGATAATTTCCCGGCTGAAGGGTTAATTCTCCTTTGGCATTGATTGTTGCCATACTTATAAATGTTGTGTCTTTTCCTGCATAACCGATTGCTCTGAAGGATTTTATTTGGGCTTGGGATAGTAAAATTGGATAAATAAATAATAGGATGGTTATTATTAAATTTTTCATACTCTTATTTTTTAATCATTAATTTTTGTCGCAAAGATAGTTTTCTTTTGAAATTTAATTTGGCTTTTACGATACTTAATTAGGAAATTAAATCTAAATTTTGTCCATTTTTTTACCTTGTTGGCTTGTTTTTTGCGTTAATTCACATATAGTCTATTTTTTAAAAAGTTAAATTAATTCGATATTAAAAATAAATATTTGAGCTAATATCTTAATTGATGCTTAGTAAAGAAATTTTAATTTCTTTTATTATTTATTTTTTTAATAGACGTGAAGATTTTGGCCTATAGTTTGCAGGTTTTTTGTGTGTTTATATCGATATAGTTAAAAGAATCTTCATATGAGCAGAGTAGATTTCAAAAAAGAAAAAAGCTTTTGGGAAAGTGTTTGTGCTTCTTGTGGAGATGTTAGTGTTCTTGAGGGAAGTAGAGATGCTCATCTTATGTTTATTTTGGAAGGGTGTTTGTCGATCAATTTAGATGCTCACGGTCCATTTATAGTCAAAAAAGGTCAAATATTATTAATACCTCCTCATTCAAAGTACCGATCGGAGTGCGTAGAAGAAGTGTATTATATTATTTGCCGTTTTGAAGCAGACACATTGCTTGCGGCAGAATGTCCTGTGGCAGAACTTTCTTCTTTGTGTAAAACTATGGAATATGAACCTAAGCCTTTGAATATAAATGAAATGCTTTTTCGTTTTCTTTCTTTGATGGATGATTATATGAAACATTTGGAGGATGATTCTTTTATTTTTTATGATATTAAGAGGAAGGAGCTTTTTTATTTGCTTTTTACACGTTATCCCAAAGAGGAAATAGCTCTTTTCCTTCATCCATTAATTGGTGAAGATATTAAGTTTCAGGAATTTGTCCTTGATAACTACATGAAGGTGAGGAGTGTGGAAGAATTTGCGGAATATGCACATTATTCTGTTTCAGGTTTTGTTAAAAAGTTTCGCCGTTATTTTAATGAATCTCCTCAACAATGGATGTTGAGAAAAAAAGCAGAGCATATTCAGGTAGATATTCGATCAGGGTTGCTTACATTCCAAGAGATTGCGTATAAATACAAGTTTTCTTCGTATCGTACTTTTTTAGCATTTTGTCGAGCACAATTTGGCCTTTCTCCTTCAGAAATAGCAGGAAAAAAATATTGAAATGAAAAAGAAAGCCTGTTTGATATTAAATAATTTATTTAATATCAAACAGGTTCTTTTATCTGCTTATAAACTCAAATTAGTTCTTTGTCCTGTTTTCTTGATTATATACAAGTAAATGAGTTGTTAGAATTATATTATCGTGTTGCCCTCTAAGTATGTATGTATTGTTTAATTTATTGGAGGTAGTATATAAAAAAAGAGGACGAATGTCCTCTTTTTAGAGCGGAAGACGGGACTCAAACCCGCGACCCTCAGCTTGGAAGGCTAATGCTCTATCGACTGAGCTACTTCCGCAATTTTAGTTAAGAGTTAAGAATGAAAAATTAAAAGTTGGCTTATTCTAAAACTTTAATTCTTAACTTTTGTGGGCAGTGATGGATTCGAACCACCGAAGGCGTAAGCCAGCTGAGTTACAGTCAGCCCCATTTGGCCACTCTGGTAACTACCCGTTTTTGCGATTGCAAAGGTAGTTATTCCATTTATAACATGCAAGAAAAATTTGCCATTTTTATTGCAGTAACTGCGGCTTCATCACCTTTATTACCATGTACTCCACCGGCGCGATCTAACGCTTGTTGCATGGTATTTGTAGTTAGTAACCCGAATATCACCGGAATATTATATCTTACATTTAGTTCGGTAATGCCTTGCGTCACTCCTGAGCAAACATAATCGAAATGAGGAGTATCTCCTTTTATCACACAACCTAAAATAATGACAGCATCGAAAATACATTTTTCTGCCATTACTTTCGCAGCATAGGTCAATTCAAAACTTCCGGGAACCCGGGCAACATGAATGTCTTCTTTTTTTGCACCGTGACGCTCTAATGTGTCACATGCTCCTTTTAATAAAACTTCTGTGATTGAATAATTCCATTCTGCAACAACAATTCCAAATTTCATTCCGGATGCATCAGGAACTTTACTGGAATCATATTGAGAAAGATTTTGATAAACGGTTGCCATGTTTATTTTTTGATGCGAGCTCTTTCAATAAATTTATCAATGTCTTGCGCATCCATGGATGTAGGATATTTTTCTTTAATGGTTGTATAAACTTCAAAAGCTTTTGAATATTCTCCTAAACTTTCATAGGCACGGCCAGCTTTTTTTAAGTATACAGGACTAATCAGTGGATTATTTGCTTTTTTAGCTGCTTTTACAAAATATTTTACTCCTTCTTTTGCTTTATCCATAGACACATAAGAGTCTCCTATCATGCCGATAATTCCGGGAGCAACCATTTTGTCACTTGCATTGAATTTTTTCAGATATTTAATAGCGTTCTCATATTCTCCCTTGTGGTAATAACAAATTCCGGCATATGCTTTGGCTAATTTTCCGGTTTGAGTGAGTCCATAATCGTCGATGATAGCTTCGAATCCTATAAATTGAGCGCTATCTCCATACAAAGCTTTGTCCCATTCATTATTTTGGAAGTAATATTCTCCTCTGAATATAGCTTTTTGTGCTTCTTTTTCTTGTGGAATTAAATATCCGTGACGAATGCCTAGGATCCCGACAACGATTAAGACAATAACTGCAAGTCCGATAAGAATTACCTTTTTGTTATCTTCAATAAATTGTTCTGATTTGGAGAATATTTCACCAACATTACTTTCCAAGTCATTTTCAGTTTTGTTCGTTAACGGAGTTTTTGATTTATTAGACATGGCTTTTATCTATTATAAATTTAATTTGCTTTTTATTTATGGAGGGCAAAAGTAATGTTTTTATTACAATAAAAGAAATTTTGACTTCTTTTTTTTCTTTTAGAGATGTTATGTTTCTTGTGTGCTGGGATAGTGAATGAAAATCTGTATCTTTGACTCCTTATTTAGGTTAAAATGATGAAAATAGAGCGTTTGTCAATATTAAATTTTAAGAATATTACAGAAGCAGAATTGGTTTTTTCTCCCAAAATGAATTGTTTTTTTGGTAATAATGGAATGGGAAAGACAAATTTTCTGGATGCGCTTTATTATCTTTCTTTTTGTAAAAGTTATACAAATCTTCCTGATTCACAGATTATTTCTCATGGTGAAGAGTTTTGTGTATTACAGGGATTATATGATTTGGAAGATCAACAGGAAGAAATATATTGTGGGATAAAACACCGGCAACGGAAACGTTTTAAACGGAATAAAAAGGAATATGACAAACTTTCTGACCATATTGGTTTATTGCCTTTAGTTATGGTTTCTCCTGCAGATACGGATTTAATTCAGGGAGGGAGCGAAGAACGGAGAAAGTTTGTAGATATGGTTATATCTCAATACGACAAGGAGTATTTGTATGCTTTGATTGCATATAATAAAGCGCTTGAACAACGTAATGCATTGTTGAAGAATAATATGAGGGATGATACTTTGTTGGATTTGTTGGATGAGCAAATGGTAAAAAACGGACGGATTATCCATGAAAAAAGGCAATGGTTCATCACCGAATTTCTTCCGGTGTTTAATAATTTTTAC
>JAVBMM010000017.1:0-2648 GCA_031552425.1 Bacteroidales bacterium
GTTGGCGTACTTGCTTGAAAAATGGAATCAATACGCTGTTTATCCAAGTCACAAAGCCAAAAACAAAAAATAATGAGCCGATAAGAAACAGGCTGAATTTATAATTTTTTACGTTCATTGTTGGAATAATGATATTAATGAAACTCTTGATTTAATCTATTTTGCATTGTGCAAATTTACACCTTTCTACATGAACGATAGAATTTTTCCGGTATTCTGTATTTTGCTTTTGGCAAGTAAAACCTACTTTGATAAATTGAGTTTAGGCATGTAGCCTAAACTCAACGGGGATTCAATCATACTTCTTTGTTAATTCTGTTTAATAAATCCAGCAAGTGGTACATCTCTTTTAAAGAATAATTGCTGTATTTTGCCTCTCTCTGTGCGAAATATCTCTCCACCAATATTTACGTCTCCGTAAGTAGTCTCGTTTGCTGTTACTTGCTCCCATATGTCAGACGAAACTTCAATAGATATATTGTTTATATCAGGTAAATTCTTAATAACCCCTCGTCCATGATATTCGACTGGATAATCGAACGAACCATTTCCAAGATCATAACTTGCCCATCCAACTCTAACCATTCCTTTACCAGATGTTGCTAACTGAGCATCAAAGAATTGATTGTATTGTTGTTCTTTAGTTTCTCTGCTTCCTAGCGCAAGCATGAGTTCATGTGTTTTCCCTTTTTTATTAACAATAAATCCACAAGGAATCTTTACATCATTTAAAGAAGAAGTGTATCGCACACCATTAATGTCTAAGAAAGCACCGGTACAATAATGTATACTCGGAACTTTTTTCCCATTTGGCAAGATGGAATCTCTCTTATAATAGGTTCCTTGCGTTCCAAAGTTAAGTTCTCCTATGGCATGACTTTCTTTTAATATTCTGATAAAATCAGTTTTATTTTTAGCACCAATTGTTTGCATAAATATATCGGGGGAAATTTGTTCACCTATTTGTCCATCTGTATTTTCTTTGTTCCATATAACATTAGCCAAAGCAATGTAAGTTTCATCCATAGCTCCTTTTGGTACATAAATTTTCTTACCAGCCACATCCATTCCATACTCATAACCTTCTTGATTTTCACCCACTCGTATAATAGGAATTGGATAATTCAACAATTGTTGTTTACGAGTTCTGCCTATTGTGTTCTTGTATTCTTCTGACATTACTTTCAAAGATATTCCTTCTGCTCCTTTTTCACCAGTAAAAGCATACTTCACTCCTTTAAGAAAAGATAAAACTCTATCTCCAACAGCACCGATCATTGTTACATCGGGTGACTCTGGTATACCATACACTACTCCAGTTAATTGATCCATTGCTCTATTAGGATGTTCCATATATTCTACAATAGTAGGCCCCCACACATCTTTTCCAAATACATCTTTTACTTCAACAATGTTTCCTCCTCCTTCTATTTGTCTGAAGTTATCATATATTCTATCGGATTTGGATGTAATTATGCGATGTCTACGGTTTTGATTATCAACAGCTGTATAAATACCTTTCTCAGGACTAGATTCCTCTTTTATAATAGAAAGATTGCTAAATGATTCTCCCAATTCATCAATATAATTGGCTGTACCAGGAGAAGTACCTTCGTTAAATGAAGTTGCTTTTGCTAGTCGATCTATCTTTGTTATTTTTGTTACAACGTTACTAGCAGTAAAAGTTTGGTGTTTCTCATCAAGTTTTATTTTCTCATAATTATTATATGCATTTCTAGCATATTCTTTTATCTTAGTTGGGGTCAAAAAGAATTTTTGATTTTCTTTAGTCGGATCACTGGAAAAAATTTCATAAGAATTACCGTTAGGATTAACTTCTATGTAAGCATCAACAGTGGCTTCTAATTCATCCCATGAATTAAAGTCAGCTATTGTTTTAGTTGAACCATCTGCTTTTTTTGAACTAATTGTTCCAATTATCATATTAATCTGTGATTCAGCTAAGATACCAGCGTTATAAGTATTTGAAAAACTTTCCATTGGTAAATTTTCTGCATAAGGAATGGCTCGTATTACAATTTCTATTAAATCCATTGGGTTAGCGTTCCCATTACTTTCATCATCATCTATTACTTTAATAACAGAAGTGTTTTCACTAATAGATGCTTTTTTACCACAAGATGCCAATAATAATGAGGTTAATAACATTATTGATAATAAAAATTTCTTTTTCATAGTTTTTGGTTTTTTAATATTTCTATTGATTTTTCTGCGTATTGGCAAATCTGCTTCAAGTTTTCCCTATGTTCTTCAAATGTATAGGGGAGTTCATTTTTTAGTATCGTTTGTGCTCCTTTTAGTAGGAGTAGTGTTTGTTGAAAATTGAAATCGTTTAGTAGTGATGTTTCACAAATTTCCTCTAAGAAAGGTGCTAATATAGTCTTCTCTAATAACAATAAATCATTAGATTTACCTTCGATAAAATTGTTATATTTCCAAATCCATTTGTTGAACATTTCCTTGTGTGGATTATCATTATTAGTTCTATTATATGCACTTATAAGCCAAAAAGCATTTTCAATATTTGTTTTAGCGTGTTTTTGCAACTCGTAACAATCTTTTGCATTTAAATTTTCAAGGCGTGGAAATTCAAAACACAAAAGAGATTCTAAAAAATCAATACTTCT
>JAVBMM010000141.1:0-7806 GCA_031552425.1 Bacteroidales bacterium
ATATTCCCTTCGTGTGCATTTTCAATACAACATAAACATGCTCCTATCCCGCATGCCATCGAGTTTTCAAGAGATACCTCACAAGGTATTTTTGCTAATTTTGCAAACTTGGCAACAGCTACCATCATAGGCTTCGGACCACAGGTGTAAATCATGCTAAAATCAGCATTTTTTAAGATAGAATGCTGTGTTACATACCCTTGTTCACCTTCTGAGCCATTTTCTGTAGTTGTAAAAACTTCTCCAATTGTTTTAAATTCGTCCAATTGTAATAAATCTTCTTTTGATCTTGCTCCTATAAGAAAATAAGGTTGATATCCGAGAGATTTCAGGTGAGTTCCAAGAAAAAGCATTGGGGCAGTTCCTACACCTCCTCCTATTAATAATGGTTTCTTATTTTTATTATTAGGAATAGTAAAGGTATTTCCTAAAGGATATATTAAATTGACAAATTCACCAGGTTTTAATGTTGATAATTTACGAGTACCTTCGCCAATAATTTGAATTAACAGCCAAAGTTCGTTTTTTTTACGGTCTACATAATTAATAGAAATAGGACGACGAAGAAATGTGCTTGGAGAACCTTCTACTTTAATTTCTACAAATTGGCCCGGATACATTTCTGGAAGATCTTTATCTCGAGTTAATTTAAGAAGAAAATAATTGGGATGAAGGGATATATTTTTTGTCACCTTTAGATCTTCAACATATTTTTTCATACAAATATCATTTTCTCATGCAAAGGTATGGTTTTTTACAGAAATTTTAAATTATTCAGGTGATAATATGTCATAGGTCTTGTCTGAATATAGAATCATAATTTTAGATATCTTTTTTGACGTTTCTTTTTTTAATTCTAAGTTGTTTATAATAGCGTTATTAAAGTTATTATTTGGTGTTTTTAACTCATTCTCCTTGGGATATTCTCGTTTCTCCGGCTCTTTATCTTCTTCTATAATAACCTTATCAAATAAATCATTTTGAAAAACTCCTTTTACTTTTTTATACATAGGCTCTTTGCCGTTAAGTAACCAATCAGAATTAATATTATCAAAAGTAGCTAATATTTTACTGAACACTTCTAAGCTAGGGTTATTCCTTCCATTTAGAATATGATTGACGGAAGCTCGACTGACATGAATAACATCAGCAAACGAAGAAGGAGTGAGTCCTTCTGTTTGTATTATTGTCTTAATTCTTTCTTTCATAAGCAATTTATAATAAATAGATAATGGATACAAATGTAAATAATATAATTTACAAATGCAAATATACTATTGTGAATTCACAAATACAAATGTACCCTTATTAGGTAAATATAATTGTATACATTTGTATTTTGTTAATGTTTTAATATAAAATAAACTTCAATATATTACTGTATTTATTTGATTATTAGATATTTAAATATATTAATAAGCGTTTCTCAGTGCTATTTTTCATTATTGTGTTTACTTGTATTGTTTTATTTCATTTATTACTTTTTAAATTGTACTTAAATAACTGATTTTTATTTAATTATATTAATTATTTAAATGTATTTTTGATAGAATATATCTATGTATTATTGTGTATGAAGTATACAAATATATTTTATGGTTTTGTTTTTATGATATGAAATAATTGTAATATTTTGGGATATTTTTTTATTACTTACGTTACTTTTGTAAATAAATAATACTTCTGTAAATTTAATTTGTAATAGAATAAATCATAAATGGAATTTGTTATTTAAGGTCAATTTCAAGACATAACATTTTCGTCACTATTTCTAATAAACGTATTCTACTCCTACTAAGAAATTATTGCAGGTAAATAGTTTTTGAAATTATATGGAGTTATTTCAATATCTTAAAAGTCTTGTTTAATATCTGTAGGATTTGAATATTTATAGGAAGGATTAAGAATATGATAATATATTAGATTCTGAAGAGGTTAAATCTCATATATGAAAATATAATATTCGGATAGATTAATGTGTTTTTGTTAGTTTTAATCTATTGAATGAGTTGTTATATGGGGATAACTAAATGAGTCATGAGAAGAAGCAATTTAACTTATAATAAAATAAGCTGATATTTTGTGGAATATAAAAAAACAGGGTACTACTTTTTTAGTTTGTACCCTGTCGTAAGATAAGATTATAATAATTTGATTTATCTTCTATTATTTGACTTTACATTTTTTCTTTGTTGTTTTTGTAGTTCCTGTTGGCGCCTTTGAGCGTTTTCTAATTTAGCCATAAAGCCGGATTTTTTTACCGGTTTCTTTTTATTTTCCTCTAATTTAGCTAATAATTTTTCTTCATTTAGAAAATAACGAAAAGCTATAGTCTGAATAATTGTAATTAAAGTAGAAATAAAATAATAATAATTCAAACCTGCAGGATACTGGTTCAAGAAAACTAACATCATTAAAGGCATTAAATACATCATCATTTTCATACCAGGCATTTGTTGTTGTCCAGTATTTGTTTGATCCATATTGAATTTGGTATATACTATATTAGTAATAGACATTAGAAGGCAAAATAAGCTGATATGTGCTCCAAAATACGGTATTTCAAACGGAAGTCTAATGACTGCATCATATGTGGATAGATCTTTCGCCCATAAAAAACTTTCATGCCGTAGTTCAATGGCCGAAGGGAAGAACATAAATAATGCAATCCAGAAAGGCATTTGAAGTAACATGGGTAAACATCCACTCATTGGACTGGCTCCAGCTCTTCTATATAAATCCATCGTTTTTTGCTGACGTGTCATTGCATTATCTTGTCCGGGATATTTTTCATTGATTTCTTCCACTTGAGGTTTTAGCACTTTCATCTTAGCTGAAGATATCAATGATTTATATGTAAGAGGAAATAATGCTATTTTAATGACCAATGTTAGTAAAAAGATAGCTAATCCCAAGCTTCCACAAGCATGAACAAAAAAATCAAAAACTGGAATTACAATCCATTGGTTGACAAAACGGAAAAGGCTCATTCCTAATGGAACTAATTTTTCCAATTTCATATCTTGGTCTTTGAAGCGTTTTTTGTCGTATTCTTTTAAGAGCTTGTACTTGTTAGGACCTAAATAATAAGAAAAAGATGTAGGCTCTACTCCTCTTGGATCAAAAGAAACAATGGCATTTGTTTTAAATTCTTTTGTATATTTTCCTGTTTTGTATATCTTAGTTTCTAAACTGGAGGATTCAAAATCTTGGTTTGAAATTAAAACGGAAGAAAAAAACTGATCTTTGTATGCAATCCATTTTAGTCGGTTAGGGATTGCTTTTGTTTCTTCTTTTGATTCACTCATATATTCTACATCGTCAGCAGAATATTTATAATATAATTGAGTACGTTGATCTTCAAATTTCCTTCCCAATTCTTGTTGTCGTACTTTTTGTATCCATTGCAAATCCACAGAAGTTAAGTTTTGAGATAAGACTTGGTCTAACCCGGTAGCTACAATTTTGAAATCGAGCATATAATCGTTGGGTTGAAGGGAATAGATAAAATCAAGATATTTATCTTTTTCTGCATACAAACGCATAGTGAGTTCTCTTTCTTTGATCGAAACCGGTTCAAAGAATAGTTCTTCTGTATTAATTATTCTATTATTAGAAGTAATTAATGTTAGACCAAATTTTGATTCATTGTCGGCAAAAAGCATCAATGGTAGGGAATCATAAGATGTATATTCCTTTAGGCAAGCCGATATTAATTGCCCTCCTTTTGCAGAGAATTTTAATTGAAGAAATTCATTTTCTAAAGAAATGATTGTATCTTTTTTTGTGGCAGCCTCGGCAAATGCCCCATATGTATTGATTAATTTTTGTTGTTTTGTAGAATCTGTGTCATTGATTTTGCTTGAACTGTCAGCTTGAGTCTTTTCTTGGACTTGTAATTCTGCTTGTAATTTGGCATATTCAACTCTGTTGATTGAATCTTGTATTCTTTTTTGGGCCAATTCTTCTTGAGATGGGCGATTTAACCAACTAAAAGTAAATAATACTACTCCAATGAGTACAAATCCTATAATTGTATTTTTATCCATTTTTATTGTTGTTTTTTAATTGCGGCTTCTATAAAGTTCATAAACAGAGGATTGGGGTTCATTACAGTACTGTTGTATTCGGGATGAAATTGAACTCCAATAAACCATTTAAGTTCAGGAATTTCAATGATTTCTACTAATTTGGTTTCAGGGTTGATACCTGTACATTTCATTCCTGCAGATTCGAATTGTTCCTTGAATTCATTATTAAATTCATAACGGTGACGGTGCCTTTCTTGGATGTGTCCTTTTTGATAAATTTGATAAGCTTTGGAGTTTTTTGAGAGAACACAATCATAAGTTCCTAATCTCATAGATCCGCCAATATTGATAATTCCTTTTTGTTCTTCCATTAAATCAATTACTTTGTATGGAGTCTTTATATCCATTTCCGTAGAGTTGGCATCTTTTAGTTTTATCACGTTCCTTGCAAATTCTACAACCATACATTGCATTCCCAAACAAATTCCAAGAGTTGGTACATTATTTTCTCTTGCATACTTTATGGCAGCGTATTTTCCTTCAATTCCTCTTTGTCCGAAACCGGGAGCAATTAATATTGCATCAGCATCAGATAAATTTTCGGAAATATTATCTGAAGTTAATTTTTCGGATTGTATATAATGTATGTCTAATTTCCTATGATGATATGTGGCTGCTTGCAATAATGATTCATTGATGGATTTATATGCATCTGGTAATTCTACATATTTACCGACTAAAGCTATTTTTACAGTTTTTGTTGCAGTGTGTTTTTTGTTAAGAAATTCTTTCCAGGCTTTCAATTCTGGCTTTTTGCCTACTTCCATTCCCATTTTTCTGAGAATAATTTCTTCCATTTCTTGTTTAGCTAAAACTAATGGAACTTCATATATTGTAGGGACATCGTATGATTGTATAACTCCTTTTTCCTCTACATTACAAAATAGAGCCACTTTGCGGCAAATCTCTTTGTTTAATTCTTTTTCAGTACGCAATACCAAGATGTCGGGCTGTATACCTTGTTCTTGTAATTGTTTCACTGAATGTTGAGTTGGCTTTGTTTTAACTTCTTTTGCAGCAGCTATATATGGTACGTATGTTAAATGTACGCACAAGCAATTTTTTCCTAATTCCCAACGCAATTGACGTACGCTTTCTATGAATGGAAGAGATTCAATATCACCAACAGTTCCTCCTATTTCGGTGATTACGAAATCAAATTTTTCTTTTGTTCCTAAAAGTTTAATATTCCGCTTGATTTCATCTGTAATATGAGGTATTACTTGAACTGTTTTTCCTAAGTAGTCCCCATGTCGCTCTTTATTTATAACTCGTTGATATATACGGCCTGTAGTTATATTATTGGCTTTGGTTGTAGGAATGTTCAAAAAACGTTCGTAATGTCCCAAATCTAAATCAGCTTCATGACCATCTTCTGTTACATAACATTCACCATGTTCATATGGATTCAGGGTTCCCGGATCAATATTCAAATATGGGTCAAATTTTTGGATAGTGACACTGTATCCTTTAGCTTGCAAAAGTTTGCCCAATGATGCGGCGATAATCCCTTTTCCTAATGAAGAAATAACACCGCCTGTAACGAAAATATACTTAGTATCTTTCACGTTTGATATGTTTTATGTTATTTAAAAACATGCAAAATTACGATATTTGGCTGAACAAAAAAATAAAACATTCTAAAAATTTTGAGGGTTAAGATGTATTATGTATTTTCGCGTGACAATGAAAAAAACTTTTATTCATGTTTCTTTGTAGAATTTTAAATTTTGTTTTTTGCTTATTTATCATATCACTATATACTTCAAATTTAGTAGCACAGAACGAAAGTTCCGGAGATTTTTTGGACAAGAATTTGAATCTGCATAAAGAATTAGCTAAACTTGATTCTCTTTATTATCATCGTGTTAATACATTGGTTGTTAATCATCTATTTATGCCGGTTGTATTTTCAGGAAAAGTGTTACCGAATAATTATGAATTTACCGTTTCTAATAAATTATATGTAAATCAATTGCCGATGTTTGATTCCAAGCCTGTTGATCTTTTTGACAAAGAAATTTATACTCTTAATTTACAAAAACAGGCCTATAAATATCTTACATTGCATGATCCTTTTATTATCAAATATGCCAAAGATCTGATGCCTAAAGATATTCCTGTTACTAAAGAAATTAGAGTGAAACCTAGGGGTATTTTTCAAACAGAAAAACAAGAAGATTTTTATGATCCCGGAAGTTTAGAAGTTAAGGCTCCCAAATTCAGGTATTGGATTATCAATTATGAAACTTCTTTACATTTTTCTCAAAATTATATTTCGGAAAACTGGTACAAAGGGGGTGAGAGTAATTTTAATTTGATGTGGATCAATAAGTTCAAACATGAATATGAAAAAAATAAAGTAAAAATAAGCAATGCAATAGAATATAAGCTTAGTATATATACCACTCCTACAGATACGTTGCGTCCATATCGTATAGGAGATGATGCATTTTCAATTATAAGTAGTTATGGGTATCGGGCGATCGAGAAATGGTATTATTCTTTAAGTTTAGATTTTAGAACACAATTTTTTAATAATTACTATGAGAATAAGATGCTCAAGAGCTCATCTTTTTTATCTCCTATGGGATTAAATATTGGTCTTGGTATGGAGTATAAATTAAATAAGACATTCACTTCAGATAGGTACAAAAAGGTGGATTTTTCAGCCAATATATCTCCATTTTCTTATAATATGAAATATTTAATGGATGATGATGTTGACAAGAAAAGACACGGTTTTGAGCCAGGACAAAATTTCATAAAAAATTTGGGGGTTAAAGTAATTTCCACTTTACAATTTAATATTAACAGGAGTGTTGCTTGGAATTCTAAATTCTATTATTTTTCAAATTTTGAAAAAGTGGAAGCTGAATTTGAAAATACATTGAATTTATGTATAAGTCGTTTCTTTTCTACTAGAATATATTTTGATGTCCGTTTTGATGATAGTGTGATAAAATCTAATCCCAGTGACTCTTATTTTCAATATTATGAAATATTGAGTTTTGGATTTAATTATAAGTTTTAAGAACTTAGAATTTGCTTGATTTTTTCATTTTATCATTTATTATGTTGTAATTAATGTTTACATTTGTAGCACAATTGCTATGTATAGATTGCAAAATGGCTGAAAAAATAGAACATGAAGGTGTCATTGTTGGCTTAAGTATAAATACTATATATGTAAAAATTGAGCAACAATCTGCTTGTAGTGATTGTCATGCAAGGAAATCTTGCGGAGTTGGAGAAAGTAAAGAAAAAATCATAGAAATTCCCCGTTATTCAGATGATTATAAAGAAGGAGATCGAGTTTCCGTTGTTGGAAAGTCTTTTATGGGATTAAAAGCTGTGGTCTATGCGTTTATTTTTCCTTTGATTATAATGGTATTGGTGTTAGTATTAAGTATAAAAACAGGAGTAAATGATGGAATTGCAGCGTTTATTTCTATTTTTGTTCTTTTTTTATATTATATTCTCTTATATTTTTTTAGAGATAAGTTCAAAAGAAAATTTGTTTTTTCAATCGATAGAATATGAATTTAATATTACTTGCTATCATAGCTTTAGGATTGATTGGAGCCATCGGATCAATTGTACTTTATGTAGTTTCTAAGAAGTTTGAGGTGTACGAAGACCCCAAAATTGCAGAAGTGCAAGATGCTTTACCCGCTGCTAATTGTGGAGGTTGTGGTTATCCAGGCTGTAGTGG
>JAVBMM010000178.1:0-28694 GCA_031552425.1 Bacteroidales bacterium
ACCTCCTTAGTGTAGAAAGGGATTAGTACACGCTATCAAACCAAATAAATCATGAAAGTAAGCATCTGTATTCCTGCATATAAACATATAGATGTACTGGAACGATGCATCCGATCAATCTTTGAACAGGACTTTCCAGACTATGAAATTATCATTACAGATGATTCTCCGGATGATGTCATTGAAAAAAAAATACAAATTTATTCCGACAGCCGGATAAGATATTTCAAAAACTCACAAACATTAGGATCTCCACAAAATTGGAATGAATGTATTAAAAAAGCAGAAGGAGATTACATAAAAATACTACATCATGATGATTGGTTCTCAAGTTCTCAAAGTCTAAAAAAATTTGTTCTCCTGTTAGATGAAAATCCTGAAGTAGACATTGCCTTTTCGAACTGTACGAATGTAAGTAATTCCCAAAAAATAAATCATACAATCAAAGATTCTTATCTTGTGAAAATCAAAGGAGAACCGGAACGTTTGTTTTTAGGAAACCGAATTGGAGCTCCCAGTGTATGTATTTTCAGAAATCATAAAAATTATGTTTTTGATCCAAACCTAACCTGGTTGGTTGATGTTGATTTCTATATCGGGATACTACAACAAAATAATCAATGTGTACATATTTCAGAGCCATTAATAAATATAGGAATTAGTGCTTCTCAAGTCACTCAACAATGTATGGCAAAACCAGAGATCCGGATTCACGAAGGAATATATCTTTATGATAAATTGCAATTAAATAAAAAGAAATTTTACTATCGACATTCTTTATTAAAGAGAATGGGTAGAGAAAAAATCTTCCATACAATTCAGTTGAGAAAATTACTGCCAGAAAATACGAACTTTTCTTTTTCATATATAGACTCTTTATGGGCACAGTACTATTATGTAAAAAAAAGGACCAGAGAAATGATCATTTTCTACTTAACACCTAAGTATAATGTATGATTAAAGTTTTTCTCACCGGAGGTTTAGGAAACCAAATGTTCCAGTATGCGGCAGCAAGGGTTTTAGCCGAAAAACTAGGAAAAAGTCTACAACTGGATCTATCTTTATTACAATTACATTTACATTCAAAAAACACAACTCAGAGGCAATATGAATTACATAATTTTCAATTAAATCCTGACATTAAACTTACTTCATCAAAAGTAACCGGTTTTTTGATGAAGAAAATATATCTGAACATTAAAAAAAACACTCTAAAAAATTGGATCTCAAAACATTTTTCCATTTTTACCAATAAAGAAAACTTCAATTTTGATAACTATTTCAAAAATATTAAAGACAATACTACCCTTCTTGGCAATTATCAAACAGAAAGATATTTTGCTTCTCATGAAAATATGATCCGGACCGAATTTCGTTTCAAATCAGATTTATCGGGAGAAAATGCAGCAATTGCACAAAAAATAATTCACAGTAATGCTATATCCATTCACATCAGAAGAGGAGATTATATAAGTAACTCAAATGCATCAAAAGTTTTTTGTTCTTGTTCTGTTGAATATTACCAGAATGCTATTTCATATATTGAAAAACATATTGAAAACCCCTGCTTTTTTATTTTTTCAGATGAACCGGAAGCGGCACAAAAAATGCTTTCTTTGAAGAATGCTTTTTTTATTGATTGGAATAAAGGAGATAATAATTATATTGATATGCAACTCATGAGTCTTTGCAAACACCATATTATTGCAAACAGTAGTTTTAGCTGGTGGGGAGCATGGTTGAATGATAACCCTGAAAAAATTGTAATTGCGCCTGCTCATTGGCTCAAAGATGAAAAACGAAACAAGACTATCAAGGATTTGATTCCAGAGAAATGGATTAAATTATAAAGTTAAGCAGAAATCAAATGAAACATGCATTTTTAATTACGGCATACGATTATCCCCAGCAATTATCGGAATTGATAAAATCATTGTATCATGAAGATCATTTCTTTTTTATTCACATCGATAAAAAAAGTGACGCAATTATTGATAGTGATTACCTCAAAGAAATAAAAACATTGCCTAATGTAGAAATATTAAAAGAACGTCTAAAAGTCAATTGGGGATCGTTTTCTCATACAAAAGCGATTCTCTCATTAATGCAACGAGCTGCTCAAAACAAAGAAATCGAATATTTTCACACCTTGAGCGGACAGGATTATCCTATAAAAAGCCTTTTATTCTTCTCTCAATTTTTCGATAATGCTAAAATAAACCGGAAAGAATTTATTTCTTTCAAGCCGGTTCCTTCCCCTACATGGAAAGGAAATGGAGGATTAGATAGAATACAATATTACCATCTCAATGAATTTTTTAATCCTAAAATATGGTGGCAACAAAAAACCATTCGGGCAATTGTACTTCTTCAAAAAAATTTGTTTATCAAGCGTCCACTCCCGAAAGAATGTAAGCAATTATATGGAGGAACCGTTTGGTGTTCATTAAGTTGTGAATGTGTCAAATATATTTTAGATTTCTTATGTGAAAATCCAAAATTCTTGAAAAGATTTGAACACACACATTGTTCTGAAGAGATATTATTTCAAACAATCATTCTAAATTCGCCATTTGCTGAATATACTGAAAACAATAATTTACGTTATTTTATCATGCACAAGGCTTCTCCGGAGGTTTTGGATGAAACAAATTATAAAGATATCATTAACAGCGGAAAACTTTTTGCGAGAAAAATGTCAGGAAAAAGTAAAACATTAATAAGCATGTTGAAAAAATATCAACATTCCGAACAGATATTGGAATCGCAAAATAGTTTACAAGAATAAAAAAACCATGAAATCTTAAAATTATCGTTTATATTTGTAGATATTTATTGTCAACATAAACAATAAAAAGATGAAAGTAGTCGCATTCGTACCTATCCGCCTCAATAGTAAAAGAGTTGTAGGAAAAAACCTAAAAATGTTAGGAAATAAACCTTTATTGGTTTATTTATTAGAAACTTTAGTTAAGGTTAATAATATTGATGAAATATATGTTTTTTGCAGTTCTCCTGAAATAAAAGAATACTTGCCCCAAAAAGTAAGATTCTTACAAAGAAGTGAAAAATTAGATCAAGATAATACCCTCGGGGAGGAAATTTACAGTGATTTTGTTCAATCCGTTGATGCAGATGTATATATGTTGGCTCATGTTACTTCCCCTTTTATCAAAGCGTCCACTATTGAAAATGCTATCAATCAAGTTAAATTAAACGGTTATGATTCTGCATTCAGTGCGGAAAAAATTAAAACTTTTACCTGGTTCGAAAAGAAACCTCTTAATTACGATCTCAAACACATACCCAGGACACAAGATTTAGAAGCTGTTTATGTTGAAACCAGTGCCTTTTTTATCTTCAAAAAAGAAGTTTGGACAGATTTACATCAACGTATTGGAAATAATCCTTATATATCAGAAGTAGACAAATTGGAAGGTGTAGATATCGATATTCCTCAGGATTTCGAGTTCGCTGAAAAAATACTACCCTTAATAAATATTTGACAATGAAAATATTTAACGGCGATTGGTGGAGCACTGCAAACCGGCTTTATTTCATTTTTCATCCTAAACATAGAAAAATGCTAAAATCATATCAAAATAAACATCAAGGAGAAAGATGTTTTTTGATAGGGAACGGACCAAGTTTAACCATCCAAGATTTGGAACGATTGAAAAATGAAAAGATAATGGTTGCCAATTCTATCATCAAGATTTTTGGAGACCTGAGTTTCAAACCTACTTATTATTTTGCTCAAGATGCACAAGTATTAAAAGACAACATCGAAGTAATCAAAAAAACAAAAGGTATTACCAAATTTATCCGGTCGTATTACTCTAAAAGATACCATGTAAAAGATGCTGTATACTTCAACGTTTATGAAGATCGGGTTGGATTTAGTCCTGACATTTCCAAAGGAGTTTACTGTGGATGGACTGTCATTTACAGCATGATTCAATTTGCTGTTTATATGGGTTTTACCAAAATTTATTTGTTGGGAGTTGACTTCAATTATGCAAATAATAATACCGAAATTAACGTTGATTGTTATTTTGACAAACGCTTATTCAACAAAAACATAAATTATGCATTACCCAAAACGGATTTTTCTATAGCTTCATTCCAACAAGCAAAAAAATATTGTGAATCAAACCATATACAAATTTACAATTCAACTCGTGGAGGAAAATTAGAAGTTTTCGAACGAAAAAATTTTGATGAACTGGATATTGCATTATATCCATATCAAAAAACATAAAAACAATGTCTATAGTCTCCATAATACTACCCGTTTATAATGCTAATGCATTTCTAAAGCAAGCAATAGAAAGCATCATCAACCAGACTTTTTCAGATTTTGAATTAATTATCATCAACGATGGTTCTACAGATGAAAGTAAAAAAATCATCCTTTCCTTTCATGATAACAGAATAAAATATTTTGAAAATGAAATCAACCTGGGATTAATCAAAACATTAAATAAGGGAATTAATCTTTGTAAAGGAAAATATATTGTTCGGATGGATGCCGACGATATCTGTGAGCCAGATCGGTTAGAAAAGCAATTTAATTTTATGGAACGACACCCTAAAATCGGAGTGTGTGGTTCTTGGGCAACTGTTATTGATGAAAAAAATCAGCCAACAGGAAAAATAATCAATCAAACTGACCCTGATTTTATTTCTATTCATTTGCTGTTCAGTGTTCCTCTTATACATCCGTCAACTTTCTTTAGATCCGAAATTCTGCAAAATAACTTATATGCAGAAGTCATTCTTGCCGAAGATTACGAATTGTGGTGTCGCTTGAACGAACAAACCAATATTGCTAATATACCTCTATGTTTACTGAGATACAGATGGCATGGAGATAACATTTCATATGGAAAAAAAGGAATTCAGGAAAAGAATAAAGAAGACATCATCAGCAACGAATTACTCAAACTAGGGATTGAAACTGACAAAGAAATGCTACGGATTCATCGTTTATCTTTTTCTTTTTACGAACTTGGAAAAAAAATGAATCCAGACATCCAACCCTCTGATTTAAAAACATCAGAATTATGGTTTGCTCGATTGCTTGCAAGGAACAAGCAAATAAAAAGATATAATCAAGATGCTTTTATTGCATTTTTGTGGGGAAGATGGATTGTTTTGTGTTTACAATTCAAACAAAAAGGGAAGATATTCTTCCCTTCATTTGCTTCGTATAAACCTCAAGTATTGCTTTTTCTCTTCAAACAATTACAATTAATGAAGAAGAAACAGTAAATTTATTTCACTTCGCTTCCGGGCAAAACATCTTTCATCGGCAGGATAACAGCCAAACTCCCGTCCACATTTTCAGCCGAAAGGATCATTCCTTGAGATTCTATTCCTTTGAGTTTACGAGGTTCTAGATTAGCAATAAAACAAACATTTTTCCCAACCAGTTCCTCGGGTCGATAATGAGTGGCAATTCCGGAAACAATAGTACGGCCACCTAGTCCGTCATCTATTTTAAATTGCAATAATTTGTCGGCTTTCGGTACTTTCTGGCATTCCAACACTTTTCCGACACGTATATCTAATTTAGTAAAATCATCGAAAGCAATATTTGCTTTTTGAGGAGCTGCTTTATGAGCTGCCAATTCATTGGCTTTTTTTGTATCCAACAGTTTTTGCACCTGTCTTTCAACTACTTCATCTTCTATTTTTTCGAACAATAATTCAGGTTGATTAATGATATGGCCTATAGGTAATAAATCGATATTACCAAGTTGAGTCCACGCAAAATCATCTTTTGCAATCATCTGTTTGATTTTTGCAGAAGTAAAAGGCAAAAACGGTTCAAATGCTATTGCCAGATTAGCCGTAATCTGCATACTGAGATTAAGAACAGTAGCTGTACGTTCAGGATCCGTTTTAATCAGTTTCCAAGGCTCCATATCTGCTAAATATTTATTCCCAATACGCGCTAAATTCATAGCTTCTTTCAATGCTTCACGGAAACGGTAATTATTCAAGTATTGCTCCATTTCCATTTTTACCTCAGAAAATTCCTTCAACGTTTGTTTGTCGTAATCCGTCAATTCACCATACGCTGGAATTTTTCCTTCATAATATTTATGAGTCAATACCATTGCCCTGTTTACAAAATTTCCGAACACGGCCACCAATTCATTATTATTTCTTGCTTGAAAATCTTTCCAGGTAAAATCGTTATCCTTTGTTTCGGGAGCATTGGCCGTTAACACATATCGCAATATGTCTTGTTTACCAGGAAAATCTTCTAAATATTCATGCAACCAAACTGCCCAATTACGGGAAGTGGATATTTTGTCTCCTTCCAAATTCAAAAATTCGTTGGCAGGAACATTATCGGGCAAAATATATGAACCATCAGCTTTTAACATGGCCGGAAAAACAATACAATGGAAAACAATATTATCTTTTCCTATAAAATGAACCAATTTCGAATCTTTATCTTTCCACCATTTTTCCCAATCGTTGGGAGAATATTCGATTGTATTGGAAATATATCCTATCGGAGCATCGAACCAAACATACAAAACCTTTCCTTCTGCACCTTCAATAGGAACGGGAACTCCCCAATCCAAATCACGACTTACTGCACGAGGTTGTAATCCCATATCTAACCACGATTTACACTGTCCGTAAACATTGGTTTTCCATTCTTTATGGTCTTCCAAAATCCATTTTTTCAACCAGGCTTCATGTTTATCTAAAGGAAGATACCAATGTTTGGTTTCTTTCAAAACAGGTATACTGCCACTAATGGCCGATTTCGGTTCAATCAAATCCAACGGACTTAAAGAAGTTCCGCAAGCTTCACATTGGTCGCCATAAGCACGTTCATTCCCACAATGTGGACATTTTCCAGTGATATATCGATCTGCTAAAAATTGTTTTGCTTCTTCGTCGTAATATTGCTCCGATGTTTTTTCAACAAATTCTCCTTTATCATATAATTTTTTGAAAAAACCTGATGCTGTTTTATAATGTATATCTGATGTAGTACGGGAATAAATATCGAAAGTAATCCCAAATTCTTCAAACGATTTTTTGATAATATAATGATATTTATCGACTACATCCTGCGGAGTTATTCCCTCAGCTTTCGCTTTCAAAGCAATAGGAACTCCGTGCTCATCAGACCCTCCCACAAACAAAACTTCTTCTCCCTTTAAGCGAAGATAACGGGCATAGATATCTGCAGGGACATATACTCCGGCCAAATGTCCAATATGAACAGGCCCATTGGCATAAGGAAGTGCCGAAGTAATCAGGGTTCTTTTGAAATTTTTATTCATTGTAAAAATTTATTTTGTAATATCATAAAAGAAGGTAATTTTGCAAATCGCAAAGCGACTTTCATTCATTTTAAGCAACAAAAGTAATCTTTTTAAAGAATATTTTCAATAGATACTTCTCCAAAATGTGTCTTGTCCTAAAATGCAAGAAAGTTTGATCTTAGGGGCATCATATGAGCTGTGCACAAAAAAAAGGAAACGGACAGAAGAAAATTGCATCAACATATTCTGCGAAAAAACAGTAACAACAAGAACGCCCGACTTTCACTATTGAAAATCAGGCGTTTATTTTTCTTGTAAGTTGACCCACCAGGACTCGAACCTAGGCTGGCTGAACCAAAATCAGATGTGCTACCACTACACCATGGGTCAATCCTATGCTTTTCTAAAAAGCGATGCAAAGATACTGCTTTTTTTTATTTTCACAAGAAATTAGTTGATTTTTTCTTTTTACCTGGAAACCAATTAGAATTAATTGTTACGGTAAAATTGTTTTAATCTTTGAATTTTGCACTCAAAAATTCCCTGTTCAATCTAGCAATATTACTAATTGAAATATTCTTAGGACATTCCTGTTCGCAAGCAGCTGTGTTTGTACAGTTTCCAAACCCTAATTCATCCATTTTGGCAACCATGGCTTTGGCACGACGTGCAGCTTCAATTCTACCTTGTGGTAATAATGCTAACTGGCTGACTTTAGCTGATACGAACAACATGGCAGAACCATTTTTACAAGCGGCAACACAAGCTCCGCAACCAATACAGGAAGCTGAGTCCATTGCTTCATCAGCATCAATCTTAGAAATGGGGATAGCATTTGCATCAGGTATACCACCGGTGTTTACCGACACATAACCTCCAGCCTGGATAATTTTGTCGAAAGCTGTTCGATCAACCATCAGGTCTCGAATCACAGGAAATCCGGCGGAACGCCAAGGTTCAACTGTGATTGTTTCGCCATTTTTGAATTTACGCATATGTAACTGGCAGGTAGTAATATCTTCATCCGGTCCATGAGGATGACCATTTACATACAAGGAACACATACCACAAATACCTTCACGGCAATCGTGGTCGAATACAATAGGCTCTTTCCCGTCATTGATTAATTTCTCATTCAAGATGTCCAACATTTCGAGGAATGAAGTATCTCCTGAAATTCCATCCAGTTTATATGTTTCAAATGCGCCTTTCGCTTTAGGTCCGCTTTGGCGCCAAACTTTTAATTTTATATTTATTATTTTTTCCATAAAATCAATGTGTTAATAAGTTAATATGCCAATTTTGCCGTTTTTATTGGCACATTACGCCTTGTAATTTCTTTGTTGACGTTGAATAAATTCATAATCCAACATTTCTTTGATAAGAGTTGGCTCCTTGTCTTCACCTTCATATTTCCAACAGGCCGCGTATGAGTAATGTTCATCGTCACGAAGCGCTTCTCCATCAGGAGTTTGATATTCTTCACGGAAGTGACCTCCACAAGATTCGTTACGATTCAATCCGTCTAAAGCCATCAGGTAACCGATTTCTAAGAAATCTGCCACACGCAAGGCTTTTTCCAGTTCAACATTCAATGTATTCGCTTCTCCCGGAATAAGTACATTACTCCAAAATTCTTTTTTCACTTCTTTCAATCTCGTCAAAGCTGTTTCCAATGATTCTTTGGTACGTCCCATTCCTACATACTCCCACATAATGTGGCCAAGTTCTTTGTGAATAGAATCAACAGAACGTTTTCCTCTGACACTCATTAATTTAGCAATCTTTTGATTGACTTCATCCTCTGCTTGCTGAAATTCAGGCAAATCGACACTGAAACGAGGTACACGAATTTGATCAGCCAAGTAACTTTGTATTGTGTAAGGAAGAACGAAATATCCATCAGCCAATCCTTGCATCAAAGCAGATGCTCCCAAGCGGTTAGCTCCATGGTCGGAAAAGTTGGCCTCACCAATAGCAAATAACCCCGGAATAGAAGTCTGGAGTTCATAATCTACCCAAATTCCACCCATGGTGTAGTGAATAGCCGGATAAATCATCATCGGAGTTTCATACGGATTCTCGTCTACAATTTTTTCGTACATTTGGAACAAGTTCCCATAACGTTCTTCAACTGTTTTCATCCCTAAACGGTTGATAGCATCAGAAAAGTCAAGATAAACAGCCAATCCTGTACCTACACCAAATCCAGCATCACAACGTTCTTTAGCTGCACGAGAAGCCACATCACGAGGAACCAAGTTACCAAAGGCAGGATACCTTCTTTCCAGATAGTAGTCACGGTCTTCTTCTTTAATTTGGGTTGGTTTTAATTTGCCTGCACGGATTGCTTCTGCATCTTCTTTCTTTTTAGGAACCCAAATACGTCCATCATTACGCAAAGACTCTGACATCAATGTTAATTTCGATTGAAACTCGCCATGAACAGGAATACAAGTTGGGTGAATTTGAGCAAAACAAGGATTAGCAAAATAAGCACCTTTTTTATAGCATTGCAAAGCAGCTGAACCATTAGAAGCCATCGCATTAGTAGAAAGGAAAAATGCATTTCCATATCCCCCGGATCCGATGACAACCGCATGAGCTGAGAATCTTTCAATTTTTCCGGTCACTAAATTACGGGCAATGATACCACGGGCACGACCCTCAATAATCACCACATCCAACATTTCGTAACGGGTATATAATTTGACCGAACCTTTATTCACCTGGCGACTTAAAGCAGAATAAGCTCCTAATAACAATTGCTGTCCGGTTTGTCCTTTAGCATAGAAAGTACGTGATACTTGTGCTCCTCCAAAAGAACGGTTATCCAGTAAGCCTCCATATTCGCGGGCAAAAGGAACTCCTTGTGCCACACATTGGTCTATAATGCTGTTGGCAACTTCTGCCAAACGGTAAACATTACCTTCACGTGCACGATAATCACCTCCTTTAATTGTATCATAGAATAAACGATAAACAGAGTCGCCATCATTTTGATAATTTTTAGCAGCATTGATTCCTCCTTGAGCAGCAATAGAGTGTGCCCGGCGAGGAGAATCCTGAATACAGAAATTCAACACATTGAATCCCATCTCTCCGAGGGAAGCAGCGGCAGAAGCTCCAGCCAAACCGGTTCCGACAACAATAATGTCCAAACGGCGCTTATTGGCAGGATTCACCAATTTTTGATGATTTTTATAGTTGGTCCACTTTTCAGCTAATGGGCCTTGAGGTATTTTTGAATCTATCTTTGTACTCATATCTTGTGTTCTTTTTTAATCATTAATAGATAAGTGATCATTTCTTAAAAAGGGCATGAACAAAATGACCTTACATAAAAATGAATAGTTACAAGGGCAAAACCCAGACAAAGGATGGTAGCTATGATTTGTCCGGTTATTTTCCAACGGTTGTACCAGACTTTGTTGTTAAATCCGACAGATTGCAGAGCGCTCCAAAAACCATGAGAAAGATGAAACCATAATGCTACATACCAGATCAAATAAGCAATAACGATCCATGTTTGACTGAAATAGTATTTAATAAAAGAGGCTCCGTCTTGAGGAGAGATTATTTCACCTCCCAATGATATTTCATGATGTCCAAGTAACTCAGTAAACATCATTTTATACCAAAATTGGGCAAAATGTAAAAAAAGAAATCCAATAACAGTGATTCCCAATACAAACATGTTTTGAGAAGCCCATGATACGTTTTTAGGACGATCATTTACCGCATACTTGTTGATCCCTCGGGCTTTTTGATTTTGCAATGTAAGTACAAATGCATAAATGAAGTGAATCGCAATAATTCCTCCTAAAATGACGGTAGCGGCAACGGCATACCAATTAGCTCCCAATAAAGAACAAATAGCATTGTAAGCATCTTCTGAGAATACTGCGGTTATATTCATCGCAAGATGAAAAAATAAAAATAAGACGAGAACTATACCTGAAATACTCATGACAAGCTTTCGTCCGATCGAAGAGTTAAATAGCCAATACATAAATCTTTTGTTTAATAATGTATAATTGATTAGAGATTTTTTGTGTTTTTAATAAAGCCGCAAAATTAGATGTTTACCAGAGAAGAAACAAATAAAATAAAGAAATTTTTCTTTAATATGACAGAACCCCTCTGAATTTAATGGAAAATGTATTTTGATTTAATTCAAAAGCTAAAATTAAACGTAAAATTATTTAATGAGCATCGAGACTTGTTTGAACATGTAACGATGGATTTCTTTGTGAATAGTTTCCAACACTAAAAATCCATCGGGTTCAACATTTATAATCCTTGCTGAAAATTCACCATCTTTGTCGGAAAACATATAAAATCCGTTGCTATGATATAATTGGTTTTTGTATCGTGATGCGATCCCTTCTTTTTGAGTTGATAAAGAATCATAATATCTTAAAATCCGGCAAATGATTTTTTCTAAAAGGATAAAAAGGTCATACTCTTTCCCCGTTATTTGTTTCATGGAAATAGGATTAGGAGCGTTACTTTTGAATATTGTCTGGTTAACATTCAAACCAATACCTATAATAGAAGACTTTATCAGATTTGATTCCAACTCATTTTCTATTAATATTCCACAAATTTTATTATCCGAATAGTAAATATCATTAGGCCACTTGATAGAGATCGATGGAATATATTCCGATAAAATATCAGCAATAGCCAATGAAACCAATTGCGAAAGTAGAAATTGCTCTTTGGCATAAATTTCTTTGGGGAATAAGATTGTGCTGAATGTAAGATTTTTTCCAGGTTCCGATTCCCAACTATTTCCGGCTTGTCCCCTTCCTGAAGTTTGGGAAGAAGTAAAAACAATACTACCTTCTTCTAAATTTTCTTGTTGGCATAATTCCTTGAGAAAATTATTGGTAGAAAGAGTTTCTTCCAATAAGATGACAGGACAGTTACATATTTTCATACAATAGTTGTTGCTTCTTGGGAAGTTTCTTTATAACCTCTTTGACGGAATGATTGATCCATTGTATGATTTCTTCTCGATTCATCTTCCCGTCCATAAAAATAGTATTCCAATACTTTTTGTTAAAATGATACGCAGCCTCAACACATGTGTATTTTTCTCGTAATTCAACAGCTATATCAGGATCACATTTTAAGGAAATTTGTACACGTTCCGAATCCAAAGGAATCAGTGCGAACATTTTATCCATTACTTTAAAAACGAGAGTAACATCATCAAAAGGGAAATATTCTTCTGCGCCTTTAATTCCTAAACAAACATCTCTTAGTTCTTCAATATTCATTTTAATCTTTTAGTATTTGTTGTAAACAGGAGGATAAAAAGCATCTTCCAAATGTTCTATTTTGTTTCCTATGATAGAAATAATATCAAAGCGAACAGGTATGTTGATATTGAACATTTTTACATATTTATCAGCAGCGGCAACAATATTCCGGATTTTTTTACGATTAACAGCCTCTTCAGGAGAAAAAAATGAATGTTCTGAGCGGGTTTTAACTTCAATTATAACCAATTCTTCTTCTGAAAAAGCTACTATGTCAAGTTCATAGTGTCCGTATCTCCAATTAACATGTAAAATTTGATAACCTTTTTTCTTTAAGAAAGCGATCGCTGTTTCTTCTCCCTTGTTTCCCAAAATATTATGTTCGGCCATAATACATAGTTTTTTCACAAAAATACACCTTTTCTTTGTTTATTCCCGAATAAGCGACTATTTTTGTGTCCGAAATGGCAACATCCCGTAAGTATTCACAATCTCTACCGAATCATCCTCGTAACAAGCAGATTACTTTTATGCTGAACGACGAGGAATATAAAATTGTATCTAATTACTTGAACAAATATAAGATAGCCAATCGCTCACGTTGGTACAGGGAGACCATCCTTTCTCACATTTTGAAAACATTGGAACATGATTATCCTACCCTTTTCGGTGAAAATGAAATGAGAAGATGAATTTGTTGAATGATGCTTTTTTTATGCGGCAAGCACTAACAGAAGCACAATATGCTTTTGAAGAAGGAGAAATCCCCGTTGGAGCTATAGTTGTTTGTCAAGGAAAAATCATTGCCCGGGCACATAATTTGACTGAACGTTTGAATGATGTAACCGCTCATGCTGAAATGCAAGCTATAACAGCTGCAGCATCTGTTATCGGAGGAAAATACTTAACGGATTGTACGTTATATGTTACATTGGAACCTTGCGTGATGTGTGCCGGAGCTTTAGCATGGTCTCAAATATCAAGAATCGTATATGGAGCTACTGATGAGAAAAAAGGCTTCCATTTATTAGGAAAGGGTATTTTACATCCTAAAACTCAAGTTACAGGAGGTGTAATGGAACAAGAAACTTCTGAATTGATAAAAACTTTCTTTAAAGAAATGAGACAATAAATTATTCTTTTATTTCCTCATAATCCACATATTCTCCATCTTCAGAGTTAAAAACTTTGCGAGTTATTTTTATTTGAGGTTCCTCTTTTTTGGCTTTTTGTTCTTTTTGTTTTGCTTGAGGTTGAGGTCTGCTGTTTGATCCGAAAAGTAAGAATCTTAGTGTGCGAATCACCGAAAAACCAAGTAGAAGTCCCAAGAAAACAATAAATAAAAATATAATAAATAAGAATTTAAACATTTTTCTTGCATTTGTTTTGTCCGGCAAAGATAGTTAACTTTGTCGTCAATTTAATGTTTTACTCCCTAATTGATGTTAAAAGCTTTACATGAAATCTATTACGATATATTGTGCCTCGGGTTCTGATATTGCTCCTGTTTATAAAGAACAAGCCCGTGTATTAGGAAATCTTATGGCATCCCGGGGAATTTCTTGTGTAAATGGTGGAGGAAACAGCGGATTAATGGCTGTAATGTCAGATACCATATTGGCTTCAGGAGGGAATGTAACCGGAGTCATTCCTCGTTTTATGGTCGATAATGAGTGGTTCCATCCTCATTTGACTAAAATGATTGTAACTGAAGACATGCATAGCCGCAAACAGACTATGGCAGAGCTCTCAGACGGATGTATTGCACTCCCCGGAGGAACTGGAACATTGGAAGAATTGATGGAAATTATCACTTGGAAACAATTAGGCTTGTATACCAAGCCGATTGTTATTTTCAACATCAATAATTATTACCAAGATTTATTGAAAATGTTGAAAAAAGCCATAAATGAAAATTTTATACATCTTCAATACAAAAATATTTATTCGGTAGCCCATTCCGCAGAAGAAGCTTTGGATATGTTAGTGGCATCGATCGAAGTAAAAAATCTACAATCGATTCCCGTTTTATAACCATTTAATATGTTGATATACCCCGTACAGCAAGATACAATTTTATATCCCGGTTATCCGGGAAAAACTACACTTTCTTTGTTGCATGGAGATTCGCTTATCCATCATAAAACGCTTTCTGAAACTGCTTTTGTATTGCCCTGCGAAGAGAGATCTCCTCAATACAAAGAAACGAATGTAATTTTTCTTATTTTTCTCCTTTGTTTTTTAATGATTGCTTTTGCTTTTTTGAGAGGAAAACAGATGATTGCACGAATGACAAGAGATTTATTTCAGGCTCAATCCCACTCGAGTATTTTCTTTGAAACCACCGGCAACGATTTTCGGAACAAACTGATCTTATTTTTTCAATCTATTATTATTTCATCTATTTTTGTATATACTTGCCTGATCCATCTGAAAGAATACACGCCTGACGTAACAAAAAGTTTACTTCTTATTGGTTGTTTTTCCGGTTTAATATTTATCTATTTTTTATATAAATGGATTTTCTATAAAATTATTTCTTCCGTTTTTTTCAATAGAAATGCATTTGAAGATTGGATGAACACTTGTATTTCCCTAGTCTCATTCCACGGATTGATCATGTTTTTTCCTGTATTTTTGTCCTTTTATATTCCAAATACATTTTATTTCGCTTTAGGAGTAGTGTTTTTATGGTTTGTGGTTATTAGCGTTATCATTATTTATAAATCCTATGTGATATTTTTTAACAATTTAAACTATTTGCATTATTTATTTTTGTACCTTTGCGCCCAAGAAATTATACCCTTATTTCTATTGTATAAAGGTGTAATTTATATTTTTAATTTATTGGAAACGGGTATTTTATGGGTGTAAAAATAAAAAAGGTATTGGTTTCTCAGCCATATCCTTCTTCTGAAAAGTCTCCTTATTTTGACATTGCCGAAAAATATGGCGTAGATATTGTATTTCGTCCTTTCATCAAAGTAGAACCGGTCATTGCCAAAGAATTCAGGACACAGAGAATTAATATTTTAGACCACACTGCTGTTATTTTTACAGCAAAAGCAGCAATTGATTATTTTTTCAATTTGTGCGAAGAAA
Source organism: Bacteroidales bacterium (assembly GCA_031552425.1). GTDB lineage: Bacteria > Bacteroidota > Bacteroidia > Bacteroidales > Azobacteroidaceae > JAISFI01. The sequence goes on from JAVBMM010000178.1 coordinate 15,671, forward strand.
TGCGTGTGCAAATTCCGGAAACAATGAAATATTTCTGTGTTTCGGAATCTATTGCAGTATATCTACAGAAATACATTGTATATAGAAAAAGAAAAATTTTCTTCAGCCAAACCGGTAAAATGGAAGATTTGATGACTCCGGTAACCAAACATAACAAAGAAACTTTTTTGGTTCCTGTATCTGATGTACACAAAGATGATTTGTTCCAATTACTTGAGAATAAGAAGATACAATATACCAAAGCAATCATGTACAGAACTGTCAGCAACGATTTTACTCCAGAAGAAAAATTCGATTATGATTTATTGCTGTTCTTTTCTCCTGCAGGCATTGCTTCTTTGTTAAAGAATTTTCCGAACTTTGAACAAAAAGATATTGTCATAGGATGTTTTGGCCCCACAACAGCTAAAGCTGTTAAAGATGCTGGGTTGCGGTTGGATATTGAAGCGCCGGGAGAAAATGCTCCTTCTATGACTGCTGCTTTGGAAAATTATTTGAAACTTGCCAAAAACGGAAAGAAATAAATCTATAAAACTTCATTATAAGAGTCTGAAAAGCAATAAAAAAATCATTTTTTCTTTCAGGCCTCTTTTTGTTTAATGTGTAGTAACAATACATTAAAAAAAGCAGAACGAATATCCCATAAAAAAGATATTGACCGTTTGTTTTCGAAAGGAAAATCTTTTCCTGCTTTCCCATTACTTGTGATTTATCTATCTGAGCTTTGTGAAACAAAACCGGATTCCGATATTTCAATCCTGGTTAGTGTTTCCAAAAAAAAGTTCAAACGAGCAGTAGATAGAAATCGTGTTAAAAGACTTGTACGCGAAGCATATCGGTTGAATAAGCAATGTTTAGGTAACTTGCAAGATTCGGTTAGCTTACAATTGCGCATAGCATTTTTGTATACACATAAAGAGATTTTACCTTTTCATGAGATAGAAAAAGGAATGAAAAAGGCATTGGTAAACCTCAAAGAGGAATTGCCGTGAAAAAGTTTTTTTCTTTCATAGTGTTATTACCAGTGTATTTCTACCGTTATTGTATTTCTCCAATGACACCTGCTTCCTGTCGTTTTACTCCTTCTTGCTCTCAATATGCTATCGAAGCGGTGAAAAAACATGGTCCTTTCAAAGGTGCTTTTTTAGCCATGAAACGTATATTACGCTGCCACCCTTGGGGAGGGCACGGTTATGATCCGGTCCCATAAAAATTATAAGTATGTATTATGATATTCATACACATATTTACCAGGAAAAAGATATAGATATCTTTTCTATTTTCAATTTTACTCTTGAAAAATTACCTTTCCTAAGAGAGCTATTGCCAGCTTCTTCCAAAATTTCTTTGGGCATTCATCCCTGGACAATAAAAGAGCAAACATTAAACGAAGAGATGGATATCTTGAAAAAAAACATTTCTTCTCCCGAAGTGCTTGCTATTGGAGAATGTGGATTAGATAAATTGTCTTCTACCCCATTTCAACTACAAAAAAAAGCATTTGAAGCACAAGTTGCTCTAAGTGAAAAAATAAAAAAACCACTTATTATTCATTGTGTTAAAATGGCAGATGAACTTATTGCCATTAAAAAACAAATGCATCCGGAACAAACATGGATCATTCATGGATTCCGGGGAAAACCGGAACAAATGTCACAACTTGCAGATCAAGGATTTTATCTTTCTTTCGGAGAAAAATTCAATGAAGAAAGTCTTAAAAAAATTCCCTTAAACAGGATTTTTTTAGAAACCGATGAAGGAAAGGCTTCTATTAAAGACATCTACCGGCATGTAGCAAAAACACGAAACTATTCGGAAGAAGATCTGAAAAATCAGATAAAGACAAACTTTTTTAATGTTTTTTATTTCTCTTAAAAAGACTACCTTTGTCAGGCTTAAATTTTTAGAAAAATGAATTTTATAGAAGAATTGAGATGGCGCGGCATGATTCACGACATGATGCCAGGAACAGAAGAACAACTTCAAAAAGAAATGACATCAGCATATGTAGGGATTGATCCGACAGCAGATTCACTTCATATTGGACACTTGGTCAGTGTAATGATGCTCAAACATTTGCAACGCGCAGGACACCGTCCGATTGCATTGGTTGGAGGAGCTACCGGTATGATTGGAGATCCTTCCATGAAATCACAAGAGCGTAATTTGCTAGATGAAAAGACCTTACGTCACAATCAAGATTCTATCAAAAAACAATTATCCAAATTTTTAGATTTTGATTCCGTTCATCCGAACAAAGCTGTTTTAGTGAATAATTACGATTGGATGAAAGATTATTCTTTCCTGAACTTTATCCGTGATATTGGTAAACACATCACTGTTAATTATATGATGGCAAAAGATTCCGTAAAAAAACGTCTGAGCTCGGATTCTAATGTCGGAATGTCGTTTACAGAATTTTCATACCAACTGCTTCAAGGGTATGATTTTCTTCATTTATACAAAGAATATGGCTGTAAACTTCAGATGGGAGGTTCCGACCAATGGGGAAATATTACTACAGGAACAGAACTTATTCGCCGTAAAGAAAGTGGAGAAGCATTTGCTTTAACTTGTCCGTTAATCACTAAAGCAGACGGAGGTAAATTCGGGAAAACAGAATCTGGAAATGTTTGGTTAGATCGCCGTTATACATCACCTTATAAATTTTATCAATTCTGGTTGAACGTTAGCGATTTAGATGCTGAAAAATACATCAAAATATTTACAGCATTGCCAAAAGATGAAATAGAAACGTTAGTAGAAGAACAAAAAGCTGCTCCGCATGTACGCCCATTGCAAAAAAGATTAGCAAAAGAAGTTACAATTATGGTACATTCCGAAGAAGATTATAACGCTGCTGTTGAGGCTTCAAATATTCTTTTTGGCAATTCTACTTCCGAAGCACTCAGGAAACTGGATGAAGATACTTTATTAGCTGTTTTCGAAGGGGTTCCTCAGTTTGAAGTCTCAAAAGAAGAACTTTCAAAAGGAATTAAAGCGGTTGATTTATTAGCAGAAAAAGCAATGGTATTTCCATCAAAAGGAGAGATGAGAAAAACATTGCAAGCAGGTGGAGTTTCCCTAAATAAAACAAAACTTGAGAATCCGGATCAAATAATAGATGCATCCTATTTGTTGAACGATAAATATTTGTTGGCTCAAAAAGGTAAAAAGAATTATTTTTTACTACTTGTCAAATAAATAAGGAATATTTATCTCAATCGAATTTATTGCGTCACTTTTAACCCTGTCTATTTAAAGAACTCTTGCTTAACCGATGCAAATGAAAACTCTAAACGTAAAAAGAGATATTATCCATGATGTTGTCCGGGAACACAATTTAGAATCGGATATCGTTGATGAAGCGCTTCGATCGAATATCTACACAAATAAAACAGACTGGACAAAATTTTTGAATTATCTTCTTTTCGGATTAGGAATTGCTTTCTCCTTTTCAGGAATTATCTTCTTTTTTGCTTTTAATTGGGATGATTTACCAAAATTCTGTAAGATGGGGATGGTGGAAGCATTAATCATCGCTTGTATATCCTGTGTTTTATTCACTAAATTAAATCTAACCATCAAATACATATTGCTTTCCGGAGCAGCGTTGCTTGTCGGAGCTTTATTCGCCGTTTTCGGACAAATATACCAGACCGGCGCGGATGCTTATGATTTCTTTTTAGCTTGGACTGTATTTATTGCTTTATGGGCATTGGTAGCCAACTTTCCTCCTTTATGGTTGATTTTTATGGTATTGTTTAATACAACAGCTTGTCTCTACTCTAAACAAATTGCAGAATGGGATTCCATTACATTATTTAATACTTTGTTTTTAATAAATGTATGTTTTATAATTGTTTATGAACTATATTATCGCTTTCGAAAAAAGAAGAATCATTCACAATGGCTCCTTTATCTTTTAACATTAATTGCTGTAGTATCTAATATTTTCGGAATGTTTCTTGTAATATTTGAACCTGGTTATGTAGTATCTTTTATATGGTGTATATTCTTCTGTATAGCCGGAGTTATAGGTGGAATAGTGTACGGATTTATATCAAAGAGTATTTTTTATATAGCCACAGTTTCTGCTGCCGCCATTACAATTATTTCTTTTTTAATGGGAAAAGCAGTAGATGATGCAATTGGAGTATTCTTTTTAATGAGTATTTTTATTGTTGCGAGTATTACCGGTTTAGTGAAATTAATCCTTACCCTGAATAAAGAATGGAACCCAATCAATTGAACGAGGTACTCAAGGAACAGGAACATCGTGAAATCTCATATTCCGGTGTTGCAATAAAAGTGTTGTCTATATTAGGAGGAATATTTGCCAGCTTGACATTACTTATTTTTATTTTTCTTGCCGGAGCATATGATTCCGAAGTGGCTTTGATTATTTTGGGTATTATTCTTATGGCTGGAGCTATTATCGGAGACCGGGAATTTAAAAATATTATTTTAGACACTTTTTGTATTTCTCTTTATGTTGCCGGATTTGCATTATTGATTTTCGGACTTTCTAAAACTATTTTATCGAGTGATGATTCGATTTATCTGGGATGTATGATATTATCATTATTAACACTCTTTTTTACTAATAATTATATCCTCGTTTTTTTAGCCACGATAACATTCAATGCTAGCCTTTTATTTTTTATACAAGACGGGAAGATGCCGGAAGGAATCATTTTTATAATCCTTTTTATGGGATCTACTTTGGTCAAATTAAATTTTTCGGAAGCTAAAATCATAACAAAAAATGAAAAATATAACCGCTTATTCCATCCGGTTCAAATGGGATTCTTTTTTTCATTTGCTTGCGGATTGGTATTTTTGCTCTTTCATATTTCAATGGTGAGTCCATATTTTACCTGGATGCTATCTGCTTTTATTTGGTTGGGAATTACATATCTTATTTCTAAAATACTAACCTTATTTGGAGTTGAAGAGAGAAAGACGAAAGTACTTGTATATGCTTGTTGTACATTAATATTGCTACCAACTATATATGCTCCGTTCATATCCGGAGGTATATTGCTGTTGTTATTGTCTTTTTATTTCAACTATAAAACGGAATTTGTACTGAGTATTTTAGTGCTTACTTATATAATTTGTCAATATTACTATGATTTACAGTTTACTTTGTTGCAAAAGTCAGGCATTTTATTTTTTACCGGAATTCTATTCCTGATATTTTGGTTCGTTTTCCACAAAATGATGAAGAAAGATGAAACTCTATAAAAAAATACTCATTCTTATCGGTTTGTTAGCTTTGCTGATATATTTCAACTGGTCAGTCTTACAAAAAGAAAATACATTGAAAGATGGAACTCTTGTTTTATTGGAATTAGCTCCGGTTGATCCACGTTCGCTGATACAGGGAGATTATATGCGGCTTCGATATTCAATTTCGACCATTAGAGAAAATGATATTTTCGTTCCGGAGAATACATTAAAAAAATTTGAATCAGATGTTGAAAAAATGAAATCAGGATATTGTGTATTAACTCTTGATTCCAATCATGTGGGACATAAAGTTTATTTACAAAAAGATTTTCCTGAATTAAAACTTGGTGAAATTGTTATCAAATATAAACGACATCGTTCACAATCCATTCAATTAGGAGCAGAGTCTTATTTTTTCGAAGAAGGAAAAGCCGGTTTGTTTGAAAATGCCAAATACGGAGGATTGCGAGTTGACCGTAAAGGAAATAGCATTTTGATTGGATTATATGACGAAAATTTCCGGTTGATTCAGTAAATAATAGCACACAGAACACACGAAATAAAATGTGTTTGTGTATTCTGTGTGCTAATTGGACTTAAAAAGGTCCAGGATTATTATTTAATGTAGCATTTTTAGAAGCTCCAGGCATTTCCACTAAAGATTCATAATCTACTTTTTTTCCTCTGGCTGGCTTCAAATATTCAGGGACAGAATCTCCCGTTTCATCTTGCCATTGATGTAATACTTTCAATAGATTTTCTGTTTCTTTTGGTTTTTTTGTTGCCAAATTATCTACTTGATCGACATCTTTTTGCCATGCAAATAATAATACTTCAGGGCGAGGATTAATGAAAATTTCGGCTTGTACTTCTGTAAGCGTATTTGCTTCATAGCCTTTTTTGAGAGATTTTCCGGTGGGTGTTCCCATATTTGAATTAACTCCTAATTTTGGACGTTTATTCTCAATCAGCATATAATCTTCTGTACAAACCATACGTTCGTACGCTTCACTTACGTGCCAATTATGCTCTGCAAAGACATATTGGCGAAATTTTTGATTCGGATTCTCCAATAGTTTCACAAATGATTTTCCTTGGAATGTAGGAGAGGTTTTTGCCTCAGCTAATTCAACAAAGGTAGGAGCTAAATCAATAACACTCACTAAACTGTTACATGTTGCTCCTGCTTTTTTTATTTTTTCCGGATAATGAACAATAAATGGGGTAACGATACCATCTTTTAATAATAATGTTTTTGCTCTGGGGAAAGCCCTTCCATTATCAGCCATAATAACGATAATTGTATTTTCCAGGACTTTTTGAGCTTTCAGTTCTTTGACTACTTCTCCCACAAAATAATCGAAACGGGAAACTTCGTTGTAATATCCTGCTAAATCTTTCCTTGTTGTAGCATCATTTACGTGAAATTGATAAGGAACAACATCTTTAGGATTGTAATTATCCAATACAGCTTCATTATCCCAATAATCTCTATGTGCATCATGTGAAGAAAACCACATAAAAAACGGTTTGTCCATAGGACGTTCTTGTAAACGGGAAACCCAGGTTTTACTTCCACTTGCTCCTCCGCCATCTTTTTTTGAACCTCCTGCTTTATCAAAGCATTTTTCTGCAGGTCCACCAGGATCTATCTCACCACCTCCGATATGCCATTTACCTCCTTGAGCAGTATAATAACCTGCTTCCTTTAGAAGACAAGGGAAAAAGACTTGCTCATCTCCAATAGGAGAATGTAATTCACAAGCTCCCGTATTATGCGGATAACGTCCTGTGATAATGCTACAACGGCTCGGGCTACTTGAACTTGCAGTTAAGAAAACATTATTAAATTTCAACCCATTTTTAGCTAATCCATCTATATTGGGAGTTTTTACCAAAGGATGTCCGTAACATCCAAAATCATCTCTAGATATATCATCTGCCAACAATAACACGATATTGGGCTTTTTATTAGCGCCATAAATGCCGGCCGAAGACAAGAGTAAACTTACACAGGCTATTCCTGATATTTTCGCTTGAATTGATTTCATTTTATTGTATACTTATATGTTTTTTGTATTTTGCCAACTCTGTGGTTAGTAAATTATCTAACTCTTTTACTGTAGATTGGTATTCCAGTTTGGTTGCTAAGTTTTCATCTACCAGTTTTCCTTTCGACTGATCGTAAAGTTCCGTAGCGACAACTTTTTTATCTCCATTGAAGAAGTTAATCCAACGGGTGTACCTATATTTTTCGGTCCTCATGGAATATCCCATTATTTCACAGTTTTTTCCTCTTGGATACTGGCTTATTGCAACTTGCTTCACTTTATATGTTGGATTTTTTAGTATAGGTACTAAACTTTGTCCTTGTAAATGGTCAGGAGTAGAAAGCCCAGCTAGTTCACAAAGAGTTGGGTATACATCAACAAATTCTGACATAGAGTAAGTTTGTTGGTTTTTTGCATATCCTGGAGCAACAAAAATCAAGGGTGCATTAGTGTCGAATTCCATATTAGTATGTTTACACCAATTACCATATTCTCCTAATTTCCATCCGTGATCCCCCCATAGCACAATAATGGTGTTTTCAGCTAATCCATTTTCATCTACGGTTTTCAATAATTTTCCGATCTGCTCGTCGATATAGCTGACGCAAGCCCTGTATCCGTGTATCATTCCACGAGATGTTTCGTCGTCTATATATCCTTCTTTAGGAATGTTGTAGTATTTATTTTTCAATTCGTTAAAAAAATCCATAGATTCTTTGGGCATCCCTTTTGGACTTTTTCTTTCAGGAATAACAATATCTGCATCTTTATAGAGGTCCCAATATTTTTTGGGAGCGACGAAAGGTAAATGAGGTTTTGATATTCCCACTGCTAAAAAGAATGTACTATCTTTCAATGCTTTTAATCTATCGACGGCAATTTTAACAGTTCTCCCATCTAGCATTTCTTCTTCTTTATAAGGAGATGCATAATAAGGGAGGGCTTTCCCATTAATACTTGGTCTGATAATCACATTGGTGGTATCTCCATGATTAATTTCAGGTATTTTTCCTAGTATTTCATCTGGAATCCATTTTACCGACCATGAAAGATAGTCTTCTTTATTTCCACTGTCTGCATGGAAAACCTTGCCGACACCTTCTACTCTGTACCCGGAATTTTTAAAATGCTGAGGAAGTGTCACTACATCGGGAACATTCGTTCTGAAAAAAGTTCTCAAATTATAAATTCCGATTGCATCCGGACGTAATCCGGTAAGTAAGCTATTTCTAGATGGAGCACTTATTGCTTGCTGGCAATAAGCCCTTTGAAAAACAGTTCCATTGTTAGCCAAGCGGTCTATATTCGGAGTGTGCATGTATGATGCTCCGTAACAATTTAGTTCGGGCCTCAAGTCGTCTACAACAATGAAAAGGACATTAGGTTTACTTTTAGCATCAACCGGAGAATGTGAAACAAAAGAAATACCTGCTGCACATAAAATAAGATTTCTTTTTAACATGGTACAAATATTATTTTAAAAGATTTTAGAATAAGGACTAAGACTGCAAATGTATATGACAGTTTAAAAAATTACTTGAAAAAACAGACCTAATATTTGAAGAAATAATTCAAAGGGTTGACAACATTCCCTGTGTATAACTTTTCAAGTCAGTCAAAATTTGAAAAAATGTTACCAAATTGAAGTATGAGAAAATCAAATTTAAAATGCGAATTGAACGAATGAAACAGATTTTATTTAAGGAATTGACAAGTAGGATATCTCACATGAACATATCTGGTAAAGAATAATTACAATCTTGTAATTGATTGATTTACAGCAGAAAAAAATTTAAAAAAGTTCCATCACTTAGTAAGTGAGAGAAAATAGAGAATAGTATTTATTTAATTTAACTGCAAAGTTAATACCAATTTAATACCATGTTCTAGTATATACCAACCTTTTTTAGGATAAAATCAACCTTCTTGGTATGTTTTCCTGTTTGTTTTTGCAGAAATTCCCCTTTTCCCTTGTTTTTTGTTTTTTGTTTTTTAAAATAAAAAGTCAATTTTTTTACCAGTCCTTAAAAATCCTGTCATTTTCCCTGAACTCCTTTTGTAGAAGTCTCTCTGGGAACATTTCCTTTCTAAAGCTGTTTTTGTAACCTATTAACAAACAGCTTGTTTTACAAATGTTTCACAAAAAGTGTTTGTTATTATTTGTCTTTTATTCTAATTAACCCCTGTTATGCAGTAAGATAAATATTTCTTTCGAAGCTCTTCTTCTGTTCCGTGTTTTACAAAAATAGAACTACACTTGTTTAATGCCCGTTTATTGATTATTAATATATTAATGTGTAGTATATTATAAATTAAAAAACTCCTTTTCTCTCACTTACTAAGTGATAGAAAAACAAGGGTGTTGAATTTCAATTTTTTTGAATAAAAACATATAATATTTAATATATGGTATATAAAAAAGTAAAGCTTATGAGAATTGATATTTTCATATATTAAGCAAGTAATGAAAGCATTTTCCCCTTTTCCTCTTTTGCAAGTTTCCGGATTTAGCAGCCCTTCCTTTGTTGTTTTAACTCCGATACGGAAAAACCCTTCTTTAATAAAGTATGTGTATGTGTGTGTTCAGGGTGCTTTTTCAGGGAATTAATTGCAAGAAGATGTTAAAGGGGCCATGCTTTTTTTAAGATTATAAACCTAAGAGACAACATATGACACAAATTATTGATAACTTCTAAACTTAAATAATTATGGGTGTAAAACAAAAACGAATGAAAAAAGAATACGGAAAGTTTTTTATACATGCTATTGGTATAAAAACACTAATGATTCTCTGCCTGCAAATTATTTTAACCTCCAATTTATCTGCAGAGAATAATATATACATAAAAGGTGGAAATTTTTCCACAAGGGGGACAGAAACATACGAGACTACGATTAATCCAAGCATGGCACATCTGAATTTTCAAAAATTTTCTGACCAAACAATATCTCCTTTCTTGAATCCTAATTCTCCATACGAACAGATGCTTTACGATTACGACGATGATTTTGGAGACGAAGAATTAGGGGTAATACCCGTTAGTGACATGTATTGGGGATTAATCTTGCTCTGTTTCGTTTATGCTTTCTTCAAAAGAAAATCGACATTAGCCGAAAAATAATATATGTTTTATTGAAAAAATGATTTAATCTCCTCATGGAAAATTAATAAAGTTCTGTGTAGAAAAATGACTAAAAAGTAAAAAAGTATGAAACAATTTTATAGAAAAAATCATAACCGGGTTCATATCATGTATATGTTCCTGTTATTTACGTTTATATTTGTTGGCAATTTACCTCTTCATGCACAAGGATTAGGTTCAGAAACTAATCCGGTCACAGCAGCTTCCCAGCTTGCCAGTGTTATCAACTCTATTGCCGACGGCTCTACTGGTGTAATATACATAAACCCGGAACAATTTAATTCAAACAATGCTTTACCCGCAACGTTAGATCCCGGCTCAAGGAACCTTACGTTCCAATCTACAGTTTCTGGTACTGATGTTATCATTAAAATCAGCACCAGTATCACTACCCGGCATATTCAAATTAACAATACGGCGGATATCATATGGACATTTAAGAACGTCGTTTTGGAGGGTAATGACATGACAGCTAATGGTGTAACTACCGGCGGTGGTATAAATGCCATGGGTTCTGGAACATTGACACTTGATGGTATTGTGATAAGAAATTGCTGTCGGAAAACATCTGGTAGTTCATCTACTGTTCAATGGGGAGGCGGAGCAATAGATTCATATAAAGATTTGGTTATACTGAGCGGTTCACTGACTAATAATTCTACAAACGCAAGTTACTCTTCGGGTGGTGCTATTTATGCCAGGGCAGGATTGACCATCAGTCCTATGGATGGAAAAGAAGTAGTTATATCAAATAATAAAACAATGGGCGCCAATAGCTCTAGTGGAGGGGCTATTGTTGCAGGCCTTTCCGGTACAAGCACAAGCCCGGTTGTGATATCTCCCACCAATGGCGGTATTGTGAAAATTTCTGATAATTTTGCAAAGACCAGTGGTGGCGCTATTTTATTCAGTAAAAATGTCAACCTCACTATAAATCCAACGGGAGGTGGTGTTGTGGAAATGAACAGGAATAACAATGGTGGCACCGGTGGTGGTTCCGGCGGCGCTATTTGTGGTTATGACCTGACAGCCAAACTCACAATAAGTCCATCCGGGAATGGAAGCCGGGTTACTTTAAAAGACAATGGTTCAACACAGTGGCCGTGTGTAACCTTTGGAGAAAACAATGCGACCTATGGTGGCGCTATCGGCACATCGGGAAATATTAACATATCGCCATCAAACAAAGCGTTGGTCGAACTTATTGGCAATAATGCAAACAATTTTGGTGGTGCAATTATGTCTGGCTGTACCGATCGGGTAGAGGCAGTCAAAATAGCTCCAAACTCAGGAGCCGCTGTCAATATTGATGGCAATTATTCGTCTTATGGAGGAGCTATCTATATGGCTGAAAAATACAGCAGCCAAGCGGGAGGTACACTTGTCATTACCCCATCAGGAACAGGCTCTATTGTTACGATTAACGGTAATCAAGTCATCAATAGCCGTGGAGATAACGGAGACGGGGGAGGAATGGAACTATATGGCGACGCGAATATTTCCCCAACAGATAATGCAAAGGTAGAAATTAAGAATAACTGGGCTGGCGTTCGAGGCGGTGCTATTGATATTTCTACTCAGAAAGATGATATGGCTTTGGATATTAAACCTACGGCAGGCGGCATTGTTGAGATAAGCGGAAATTCGGCAAAAAAGAGTCCGGTTTCTACAGAAAATAACGGCGGTGGTATCAACATTTATGTGTCTACGTTATATACAAGCAAATTTAATGTTAATATGAAGGCAGATGCAGGTTCTTTAATTGTTATTGATGGTAATGAAGCGGCACGTAACGGTGGTGCGTTTTACATTTCAGATAATGTAATATTAGACATTGAAAATGCACAAATGACAAACAATTCCGCAGGAAATGACGGAGGGGCTATTTATAATAATCACAATGGGAGCAAAACTAGCACAATAAGTATAAAAGGAAATTCTACAATAAGTAAAAATACTGCAGGACAAAATGCAGGTGGTATATATGGAAGTTCATACTGTGAAATTAATATTGGCGATACAGAAACAAGTCCAAATAAAGTAGGACTTCATAATAATGAGGCTGTTTTGAAAGGTGGTGCTATATATTCGGGCAGTACTGTCAACATAAGCAATGCTGAATTCATCAACAATAAAGTTACGGGCACTTATACAGGATCGGATGGACAAGGTGGTGCTATATATATTAGCAACCGTAAAAATCTCACGGTGCAAAGCAGTGTCCTGTTCAGTAAAAACTCTGCTCCCAAAGGATATCGAATGATCTCGCCGGGTAATAATACTGATATTACGCAGCACGCATCAAAAATTCTTACAACCAATTTTACAGTTCCTTTTATTTATGGATATAATAACTTTGATATAAATTATACGAATGCGAATGTATTTAAACCATTTTTTTATGTAACTATTCCCGGTAAAGGAGACGGCGATGGTCGCGATTGGGATAATGCGATGAGCAACCTGACTTTCTCAAAAAGATTATTAACAGCCGAAGCCGGAGATACTTTCTATGTAGCAGCTGGTACCTATAAACCTCAAGTGGATTATGAAGGAAATGAAAATCCATCTAATGAAATATACAAACGCTATACA
>JAVBMM010000194.1:0-8775 GCA_031552425.1 Bacteroidales bacterium
AAAATGATTGCATTAGACGGAACAAAAACTAAATCTAAATTAGGCGCTAACGCTATTCTTGGTGTTTCTTTAGCTGTTGCAAAAGCTGCTGCTGCCTATTTAGATATGCCTTTATACAGATACATTGGAGGAACAAATACTTATACTTTACCTGTTCCGATGATGAATATCATTAATGGAGGATCTCACTCTGATGCTCCCATCGCTTTCCAAGAATTCATGATTCGCCCTGTAGGAGCTCCTTCTTTTAAAGAAGGTTTGAGAATGGGTGCTGAAGTTTTTCATGCTTTGAAAAAAGTATTGCACGATAGGAATTTAAGTACTGCTGTTGGTGATGAAGGAGGATTTGCTCCTGCTTTAAAGGGAACAGAAGATGCATTGGAATCAATCTTGAAAGCAATCGAGAACGCCGGTTATAAACCTGGAAAAGATGTTATGATTGGTTTAGATTGTGCATCATCAGAATTTTACAAAAATGGTATTTACGATTATTCCAAATTTGAAGGAGTTAACGGAGCTAAACGTACTTCTGCTCAACAAGCAGATTATTTAGCTGAATTAGTTTCCAAATATCCTATCGATTCTATCGAAGATGGCATGTCTGAAGGTGATTGGGATGGATGGAAATTACTTACCGATAAAATTGGCAGCAAATGTCAATTGGTGGGTGATGACTTATTCGTAACCAACGTTGAATACTTGAAAAAAGGTATTGAATTAGGATGCGCTAACTCTATCCTTATTAAAGTAAACCAAATCGGTTCTTTAAGTGAAACATTGGATGCTATTGAAATGGCTCATCGTGCTGGTTATACCTCTGTAACATCTCACCGTTCAGGAGAAACCGAAGACGCTACCATTGCAGATATTGCTGTTGCAACTAACTCAGGACAAATTAAAACTGGTTCTTTAAGTCGTTCTGACCGTATGGCCAAATACAACCAATTGCTTCGTATTGAAGAAGAATTAGGGGCTCGTGCAGTTTACGGATATAAAAAAGTAAAATAATCTCATTCGAAAACTTTTTATAAATAATCCCGAGGCCGATTCTATTTAACAACCGGTTTTGGGATTATTTTTATCTTTTGAATTGATTTCTACCTGCAAAAAACACATCTGTAATCATATGTCATACAACCTTGGAAAAATTTTATCCCTACTACTACCATTTTTCCTTTCACTCTGTTTAGCGTGGTATTTCAACTGGTGCAGTAAAGATTTGATTTGGAGCTTATGGTTGTCTAGTTTGATTGTGGGTTTATTAATCATTATGTGGGGAGTTATCTGTACATTTTTTCGTAAATCTATTCCCATAGCAAAAGAATTAAAAAAAGAATCTCCTGTAAAAAAACTTTTATTTGTATTAGGAGCTCTTTTTTTACTTACTGCAATCGCTCTATATTCAACCTTTATTGTATTTCACTTTTCTGCTTTTCACTTTGGTCATGCGGTTTTTTTAAATTTCTTTTTTCCTATTTTTGACATGGAGACCATCCCCTTCCCTCCCGACCTTAGCGAATTAAAGAATTTTTATTGGCCTATCTATGGTGAATACATGACTTTTATTCCTGTTGCAATTTGGGCGCAACGAGATGCTTTCCGGTTTTCCTCTGGTTTTAACCCTATAGGTCCATACAAAAATGTAGTCAAAATGCATTTATTGATATTCTTCTTCGCTTTTGCTTTTGCCATGAAATTAGAAAATTTTGTGGTTTATGCAATTGTATATGCGTTCTTTTTCTTTCCATGGGAAGTCTTTCGAAAAAATAAATAACATGAAAAATCTATCTGCCTTCTTTTTATTAATTTTCTTTTTTGTAACATTTTGTTACGCACAAAAAAAGTCACAATCAAATGATCCAGAGAATATGTATTTGTTGATTGGAACATATACTTCGGGATCAAGTCAGGGTATTTATGTATATGATTTTAATATTTCAACAGGAGATTTTGAATATAAAAGTGAAACACAATTATCCAATCCATCTTATCAAGCTATTTCTTCTGATGAAAAATTTGTCTATTCCATAAGTGTTGTGGATAAAAATAATGCTGCATCAAATGCTTTTACGTTCGATAAAAAATCAGGGAAACTAACATTTCTTAATTCTGAGCAAACGAACAGTTCCGGACCTTGTTATATCAATGTAGATAGAAATAACAAATTTGTAGTCACCGCAAATTATGCCGGAGGAAATATTTCCGTCTTCCCTTTATCTGAAAAAAGAGACCTTTTACCAACGTCTCAAGTAATTGATTTAGTAACAGAAAGCGACACACAAACTACAAAACAAAAAAAATCTCATATGCACACAGCTGTTTTTTCTCCTGACAATAAGTATCTTTATGTTACTGATTTAGGTAAAGATAAAATTTACATGTTTCCTATTAATTACGAATCTGTAGATAAAAAATTCTTGAATCAGGAAAATATGCTTTCTTTCGATTTAGAACCAGGTTCCGGGCCGAGACATATGGCATTTCACCCCAATCATCAATATGCCTATGTAATTAATGAACTATCCGGAAAAGTAACAGTGCTTTCTTATCATGATGGTATTTTAAAACCAATACAATATATTGTTGCTGATACAACAAGTTATAAAAAAAGAAGAGGAAGCGCAGATATCCACCTGTCCCCCAATGGAAAGTTCCTATATGCATCCAACCGGTTAGGTGCAGATGGCATTGCTATTTTCGAGGTGAATGAATCTACAGGATTATTAACTTTTATCGATTATCAATCAACTGGGATACATCCAAGAAATTTTGTTATTACGGCTAATGGAAAGCTTTTGTTAGTTGCAAACAGAGACAGTAACAATATTCAAATTTTCAAAATAGAACCCCACACCGGATTATTAAAAGATACCGGAAAAGAAATTAATATAGACAAACCTGTTTGCCTAAAATTTATCAACAAGTGATTTTAAAATAACAGAGGGCGCTTAAAAACGCCCTCTATTATTTATATATTTATTTTCAAATTACTTTTTTTCAGGAGCAATCATCTTATATACGATTCCGGCCAACGCAGCACCTACAACAGGGGCCACGATAAATAACCACAATTGGGGAAGAGCTAATGCATTTTCAGAGAAAATAGCTTGGCTGATAGAACGAGCCGGGTTTACTGATGTATTAGTAACAGGAATGGAAATCAAGTGAATCAAAGTCAATGTCAAACCAATTGCTATTCCAGCAAAACCTTTTGGAGCACGAGCATCAGTAGAACCTAAAATAACAATCAAAAAAATGAATGTCAATACAGCTTCTATTACAAAAGCACCAGCAGCATTTGTTTGAAGATAATTAGCTGCTCCTGCAAAGAAATCCCCATATCCATTTGCAGCAAAAGTACCCAATGATAAACCACAAGATTTCAACATAAAAGCTAAAACACCTGCAGCAACAATACCTCCTAATATTTGTGCAATAACATATACTCCAAAATCTTTTCCACTCATTCTTCCGGCTACAAAAGCACCAACAGACACGGCAGGATTAAGATGTGCTCCGGATATATGTCCTATTCCATATGCCATCGCTACAACAGTTAAACCAAAAGCAATTGCGACTCCTAAAAATCCGACTGCATGTCCAGCTAATACTGCGGTTCCACAACCGCCTAACACAAGAAGAAAAGTTCCGATAAACTCCGCTGCAAATTTTTGTTCTGTTTTCATAAAAATAAAAATTTAAAAGATAATATAACACACACATCATCAAATTCCATACCAAGTAAAACAGATAAAACGGAATTATGTTTAGTTTTTATTAAATATAAATAGCTTTACCTTTATTATTTTTTTCTATTTTAAGTTTGCTACTCCCCCGTTTAATCTTTATTGAGGATCAATTTTGATTTTTCTCCATTTTTTTTTATTATCTTTGCATCGTCAAAAAAATGACTAACTTAATTTTACGAATGGACGCAAAAAGGATTTTGTTTATTACTTCTGAGATCAGCCCTTACCTTCCGGATTCGGAAATTGCCAATATATGCAGGGCTTTACCTCAAGGAATACAAGAAAGAGGACGGGAAATCAGAACGTTCATGCCGAAATACGGAAACATTAATGAAAGACGAAACCAATTGCATGAGGTTATTCGACTATCTGGAATGAATCTTATTATTGATGATACCGATCATCCTCTTATCATTAAAGTCGCTTCGATTCAATCTGCCCGCATGCAGATATATTTTATTGATAATGAAGATTTCTTCCAACGAAAATATACATATTCAGACGAAAACGGTGTAGAATTTGAAGACAATGACGAAAGAAGCATTTTTTACGCGAGAGGTGTTTTGGAAACTGTAAAAAAGTTACGTTGGGTACCTGATTTAGTACATTGTCATGGCTGGATAACAGCTCTTGCTCCCATTTACATCAAAAAAGCATTTTCAGATGATCCTTGTTATAAAAACACCAAAGTTGTTTATTCCATCTATGATGACGACTTTAAAACTTCATTTCGCGATGCTTTCTCTACTAAATTACTATTAGAAGGTATTACAAAGAAAGATATTGAACAAATAAAAGGAGATGTTGATTTCGTAACTCTAAGTAAATTGGCAATTGATTTCTCTGATGGGGTGATACAAAGCAGTCCAAACATTAATGCAGAGTTATCAGAATATGTCAAAAAAAGCGGGAAACCCTTTTTATCCTATCAACCGGAAAATGTCTATATGGATTCCTTCAATACTTTTTATGATAATATATTATCCACTGCTATTCCAAGAAAAAAATGAAAATAAAGAGCTTAATTCTCTACATATTCTCTTTACTACTAATTACTTCAGCTTGTGATGATGACCTGAATTCCGTAGGTATAGGAACCAAACCAGAAAGAGATAATGTTACCGTTTATCCGGATACAGTTTATCTAAAAGCACATACAACAACCATTAAGGCAGATCCGGTATATTTTGATCCGAACATTAATGTTTTTTTATTAGGAAATTTCATTGATCCGCTTTTTGGCTCTTTGAAAGCTGATTTTATCAATCAGTTTTATGCTACATCAAGTATTTTTCCGGAAACAACAGAATCTGTAGACACTGTATTTCTAAAATTAAAATATGATTCATGGTTGGGAGATTCGATCGCTCCAATGGTAGCCAAGGTATATCCGGCAACAAATGATTTCAACAATTCAATAACTGATAGAAAATATAAATACACAGATATAGATCTAGCTCAATATGCTTCTTCCTCTGCATGGGTAACTAAAACATATACAGCCAGAGATTTGAGCATTTCTGATGCCGTCTACTATAAGAGTGGCTATGTCAAAAACCTTAAGCTCGATATATCTAATGGGGAAATAAACGGAGAAAAAATTGGAACGGCTTTTTATAATAAATGGAAAAATGATCCTGCAACTTTTGACAATATCAATGCATTCAGGTCATTCTTTCCAGGGCTATATGTCACCACAACCTCAGGGACAGGAAATGTTCTGAAACTATATAGTACAGAATTACATTTTGTTTATAAATATAAATACACCGATGGTGAAGGAGTTGAGCGTGATTCCACGGGAACAACAATTTTGTATTCTACCAGCGACTTGTTACAATCTTGTCAATATAAAAATAGTTCGGAACAATTTCCTATTGGAGAATTTAACCGAGATACCAGTTATATAAAATCTCCGGCAGGTGTATATACCCAATACACTATTCCTTTGAACGAAATTGCTCAAAAAATAGCTCAAAGAGAGATCAACAGTGTAATGTTTTCTGTATCTTCATATCCAAAAGATGACTGGAAATATGCTCTTAATCCTCCTACCAAACTGATGATGATACGTAAAGATTCTTTGGAAAATTTTTTCTCCGAATCTCATTCTGTTGCAGCTCCAACTTCTTACAAAGCTTCATTTAGCAATAATACGTATAACTTCAGTAATATTTCAAGTTTAATCAGGCAAGGAATAAGTGAAGGGAAAACAGAATTAGATGTTGTTCTTGTTCCGATCTTTGAAAAAACGACTTACACTTACTATGGAACATCTCAATATTTGATTACAATAAAAACTGGATATGACATTTCCCCTGCCGGAGTAAAACTCCGAACGGATAATAATTATCTTAGATTGCTAATCTTAAGTTCCGATATCTCTCAAAAATAAGGTTATGAACCTGAAGGACATTCCTCAAAAACTCATAAACTTACAAAAGTTTATCACTTTTGATATTTGGCGAATTACAAACGCCGAAGTACAAGGGATAAAACAAACAGGTTATAGTTTTCTAAAAACTATATCATTAGCTATAAGGAGATATGAACAAGACCATCTTCAAAGAAAAGCATCTGCATTAACTTACAGCACTTTGTTATCTATTGTACCGATTCTGGCAATCATGTTATCCGTTGCCAAAGGTTTTGGATTCAATAATATTTTGGAAAGCCAATTACTCAACTATTTTCCGGGACAAAAAGAGGCATTGATAAAAACACTGTCGTTTGTTGACTCGTATATGGCTCAAATAAAAGGCGGCGTTTTTGTCGGCATTGGCGTTGTCTTATTATTATGGACAGTAATATCGTTGATTTCCAATATTGAAAATTGTTTCAATGAAATTTGGATGGTAAAAAAAGGCCGTTCCATTTACAGAAAAGTTACAGACTATTTCTCTGTTATGTTATTACTTCCGGTATTCATCATCTGTTCTTCCGGATTATCTATTTTTATATCAACCATTTTCAAGACATTAAACGAATATCATCTTTTTACCCCTCTATTTGAAACGGTAATTAAAATTGCTCCTTTTATATTAACAATTTTCATGTTCACCTGTATTTACATTTTTATACCCAACACCAAAGTCAAATTTAAGAATGCTTTTTATGCTGGAATTTTTTCAGGAATCACATTCCAAATTTTCCAATATCTTTACATAAGTGGACAAATCTGGGTATCTAAATATAATGCTATTTACGGTAGTTTTGCAGCCTTACCATTATTGCTGTTATGGTTACAATTATCTTGGTTGATTTGCTTATTAGGTGCTGAAATCGCTTATGCCAGTCAAAATATAAAAGCATATGAATTTGAAGCTGACAGTAAAAATATTTCCAGAAGATATAGAGACTTTCTTATTCTGACCATTCTTTCTCTCATTATTAAACGCTTTGAAACGGGAGAAAAACCTTATACTGCAAATGCGATTTCTGCTGATTACAGAATTCCTTCACGATTGACGTCCGAAATTTTATTTGAATTAACAGAATTACAATTACTCAATGAAATAGCTGATGAAGAAATCAATGAAATGAGATTTCAACCAGCTATAGATATTTCAAAGATTACTGTGGGAAACTTATTAAGCAAGATAGATCAAGATGGTTCGGAAAATTTTAAAATCGACAAAGAAATCATCTTAAAAAATCAATGGGATACAATTTTACAAGCTAGAGCAGACATGATTGTTAACAATAAAGATTTACTTGTTAAAGATATAATATAAAAATCCTATCACTATAAAAATAAAATCTCAATATGAATTGGTTCGAATGTAAAATCAGTTATGAAAAAATAATGGAAAACGGGATGCAAAAAAAGGTTTCAGAACCTTATTTAGTAGATGCATTATCTTTCACTGAAGCAGAAGCCCGTATTATTGATGAAATAAAACCATATATTAGTGGTGAATTTGTCATCGCCGATATCAAACGAGCCCGTGTAAATGAGATTTTTTTCAATGAAGCAGGCGACCGTTTTTATAAAGTAAAAATATTTTTTATCACTTTAGATGAAAAAAGCGGCGCTGAAAAGAAGACAGCTGTACAGATGATTACACAAGCCTCTGATATAAAAAATGCAATCTCAGTAACAGAAGAAGGTATGAAAGGCACAATGGCCGATTATGTCATTGCTTCTGTTTCAGAAAGCCCGATTGTAGATATATTTCCATTTTCTACAAACAAAGAAAAATAAAACTGTGAGCATTTCTCTTAATATAAAAGAGATACAAAGCCAACTACCACTTCAGACTCAATTGGTAGCTGTTTCTAAATTCCATACGGAAAAAGATATACTTGAAGCATACTCGACAGGACAACGAATATTTGGAGAAAGTAAAGTACAAGAATTACTTAAAAAACAAGAAAATCTCCCTAAAGATATTCAATGGCATTTTATTGGGCATTTGCAAACAAATAAAGTGAAATATATCGCTCCATTTATTAGTCTTATTCATAGTGTAGATAGTCTCGATCTACTAGAAGAAATAAATAAACAGGCACAAAAGGCAAATAGGATTATTCCTGTCCTAATGCAAATACACATTGCTAAAGAAGATACAAAATTCGGCTTTTCATATGAAGAATGTGAAAATCTTTTATCCGAAATACAATGGGAAAAATATGCTTATGTGAAAATCCACGGATTAATGGGAATGGCAACAAATACCGATAACAAACTACAAATTCGCTCAGAATACCAACAATTAGCAGCTTTCTACAAAAAAGTAAAAAAAGATTTTCTCCCCGAAGACACAAATTTCAAAGAACTTTCCATGGGAATGAGTGATGATTATCAAATAGCCATTGAAGAAGGAAGCACTTTTGTTAGGATAGGGAGCAGCATTTTTGGAGCAAGGACATATTAGCCTCTTTCAAAATTTGCGATTCGTAAAATTATCTTGTATTTTTGTCTTTCATAACAGATAAACATGACATCATGATAAATCTAAGTACCAGATATGCAGGTATAAATCTAAAAAATCCCATCATTATAAGTAGTTCCGGATTAACTAAT
>JAVBMM010000033.1:0-9565 GCA_031552425.1 Bacteroidales bacterium
AATGCCCTTCATCTTTGGGAACTTGTCAAAGTCCCGCTTATGTAAGTAAAACATACGGACATAATATTCCTGCTATTAATCATGCTTCTAATTCCTTTGATTGGAATAATATGGCAACCACATACAAAACTGCTGATAACAGGACACAAGCCCAAAAAGATGCTGTAGCAAAATTAATGTATCATTGCGGAGCTTCTGTAAAAATGGATTATGCAACATCTGCACAAGGAGGAAGCGGATCTTCTTTAGTTAGTGCAAGTCTTGCCTTCATGGAATATTTTAAATATGATTATCGCTCTCTTGAGATCAAATCAAAATTTATAATAATTGGTGGAATGCCAATTGATTACATAGATAATAGTACATGGAAAGGGTATCTCATAGCTGAGATCAATACATGGAGACCTGTTTTTTATTCAGGTTCAAGTGTACAAGGAGGCCATGCTTTTATTTGTGACGGATATGATGATATGGGTTTGTTTCACTTCAATTGGGGATGGGGAGGAGCCAATGATGGATATTTTAATATAGAAAGCATCGCTTATCCTTCTTATAATCAAATTGGAATAGGAATTAAACCTTTAACGGGAACGCCTGCTGTGGCAACATTAAATGTATATGTACATACATCTAATCCCAATCCTAATCCTGTCCCATTTTCTGTTGATAAAAATAGTGTGAAAGTAGGAGATACAGTAAGAATATCTTCATCTTTTTTAAATCCAGCTACGAGTAATCCTTTCGGAGGATATTATGGATATGCACTACTCAATGCATCTAATAATCAAATAGTTAAAATATTATTTCAAGATTATTTTTTCAGTCCTCTATTTCCTATTTCAACATATACTACATATCAATCTGTTCCTTGTGCAATTGAAGGAGTAGATCCCGGAAATTACAAGATTCGGACGGTTTCCAAACCTTTTGGAAAAGAAAATTGGAGTTTGATAGATAAAGTAAAAAATTCATCATATGTAGATGTTCTTTCTTTAGAAGTAAAAAGTAATACTGGAATAGAATCTCATAAAACAAATAACATTTATCACTTGTACCCGAATCCTGTGGAAACAGAATTGTATATTAATCAAAGTTCAGGAGATCCTATTCAATCTATTCAAATTTATGACTTGTACGGAAAGTTGGTAAACAAAATGACAATAGATTCTGACAAAGAATTGATAACAGTTCCTGTAGGTGATTTAAATGCAGGAGTTTATGTAATTTCAATGAAAACCGCTTCCGGTTCATTCTCTCAGAAAGTCCTTAAACGGTAAAATAAATCTTATAATTATCATTGCACGGAGGTTGGGTATAAAAACTTATATCTTCCGTGCAATTTCTTTTTGGTTAATCACTGTCCTTTCGTTTCTTTGTTTACATAATTTTACTATTTTTGTATGCAGTTTCAATTATTCAAACTTTATGGAGAATGTAATTAAAATTAAAAAGGGTTTAAATATCAATTTGAAAGGGAAATCTCAAAAAGTTATCAAAACTCACTCAATATCAAGTTATTTCTCTATTTATCCGGAAGATTTTCATGGAATTATCCCCAAGTTATCAGTTAAAGTTGGAGATAAAATAAAAGCCGGTTCTCAACTCATGTATGATAAGAATCATCCGGATATTAAAATTGTATCTCCCGTGAGTGGAGAAATTACAGAAATAAACCGGGGAGAAAAAAGAAAATTATTGAATATTGTAATTGCAACAGATCAAAAACAAGAATACATTAATTTCGGAGAAAAAAACATAAATGATTTATCTTCGGATGAAATAAAAATGCAATTATCGGAAGCCGGTATATTCCCTTTTATTAAACAGCGTCCGTATGATATACCTGCTAATCCTTCGGACACTCCAAGAGATATTTTTATTTCAGGATTTTATTCTGCTCCATTAGCTCCGGATTTGGAGTTTATTCTTTCTGATCAAGAACAAGATTTTCAAACCGGATTAGATGCTTTGTCTAAAATAACCAAAGGAAAAGTATATTTGGGTGTTGATAAAAATTGTCAATCCAATGGTCTGAAAAATGCAAAAAATGTAGCAATCTACACTTTTCAAGGTCCTCATCCTTCAGGAAATGTGGGTGTACAAATCAATCATATTAAACCGGTTAACAAAGGAGAAATTGTTTGGACAATGAATCCTGCGGATGTGTTATTCATTGGTAGATTATATAATAAAGGAATTGCTGACTTTTCACGCCTGGTTGCTCTTTCTGGTTCTGAAGTGAAAGAAACCGGATATTATCAGACAATATGGGGAAACAACATTCAGGATATTGTAAAATATAATGTAAAAGAAGGAAGCGAGTTAAGGTATATCAGTGGAAACGTTCTTACAGGAAGAAAGATCTCTTCTAATGGATACTTGAGGGCATATGATAACCAACTTACAGTTATTCCGGAAGGAAAAGGAAATTATGAATTCTTCGGATGGGCAATGCCCGGACTCAAAAAGTTTTCGGCAAGTAAAACATATTTCTCTTGGTTACTAAATCCTTTCAATAAAAAGGAATATGTATTAGATGCTCGCATCAAAGGAGGAAAACGTGCCATGATTATGTCTAACGAATACGACAAAGTATTTCCCATGAACATTCTTCCTGAATTTCTGTTGAAATCTATTATTGCATTCGATATAGACAAAATGGAAAATTTAGGTATTTATGAAGTCGCTCCGGAAGATTTTGCTCTTTGTGAATTTGTAGATACTTCAAAAATTGAAATACAGCAAATCGTGAGAACCGGATTAGACCTTCTATACAAAGAAATGAACTGATTAATAAAGACATGAAGTTTTTAAGAAATTATCTGGATAAAATTAAACCGAATTTTGAACAAGGAGGAAAATTTTCAATGTTTCACTCTCTGTTCGACGGAATAGAGACATTTTTGTTTATTCCTGACAAAACGTCTAAAACAGGGGTACATATCCACGATGCGGCAGATTCCAAACGAACAATGACTATTGTTATTTTGGCATTGATGCCGGCCTTGTTGTTTGGAATGTACAATGTAGGATATCAACACTATTTATCCGTTGGACAAATAGTCGGATGTTGGCAAGTTTTCTTATTCGGATTCCTTGCTGTACTTCCTAAAATTATTGTTTCATACGTAGTCGGATTGGGTATTGAATTTATTATAGCCCAAATCAAAGGACATGAAATACAAGAAGGATTTTTAGTCTCCGGAATGCTTATTCCTATGATAGTCCCGATTGATACACCACTTTGGATGATCGCTATTGCTACAGCTTTTGCCGTCGTTTTTGCAAAAGAAGTTTTCGGTGGAACAGGCTATAATATTTGGAATGTTGCTTTGGTAACACGTGTTTTTTTGTTTTTTGCGTATCCGTCTAAAATGTCCGGAGATCAGGTTTTCATAAGAACTGATTCTACTTTTGGTTTAGGAAATGGTGTGGTATCTGATGCTTTTTCGGGGGCTACTCCTTTAGGACAAGTGATGTCTGCATCTTCCCATTATTCAACTCTTGTTGCCGATAATCCCGGTTTGCTTCCGGATAAAATTCAAATGACAGATGTGCTTTCTCATCCTTTAAGTTTATGGGATATGTTTATAGGTTTAATTCCCGGTTCCATAGGAGAAACATCAAAACTTGCTATTTTAATTGGAGCATGTATTCTATTATTTACTGCAGTAGCCAGTTGGAAAACAATGTTTTCCGTATTTGTTGGAGGTGTTTTTACTGCATTTTTGTTTAATTTAATAGGAAAATCTCCGGCAATGTTAATTACTCCTTGGGAACATATTTTGTTGGGAGGATTTGCTTTTGGAGCAGTATTTATGGCAACAGATCCGGTAACATCAGCCAGAACGGAAACCGGTAAATATATCTATGGTTTTATGGTTGGTTTTTTTACCGTTCTTATTCGAGTGTTAAATCCCGGATATCCTGAAGGAATGATGTTGTCTATTCTTTTAATGAATACTTTTGCTCCGTTGATTGATTATTTTGTAGTAGAAGCTAACATTAAAAAACGATTGAAAAGGATGACCATACAACCACAACCAATCCAAAAAGAGGAGGCTTTATGAACCGGGAAAGTAATATATATACGATAGTCTATGCATCTGTAATGGTGATTTTAGTAGCTGTATTGCTTGCTTTTACCTCTGAGTCTCTTAAAGGAATACAGAATAAAAATGAAGATATTGACAAAATGAGTCAAATCTTGAGAGCTATCAATGTTGAAACAACCAATAAAAATGCAGAATCGGAATACCAGCAATTGATTACCGAAACTTTTTTGGTCAATATCAATGGAGATAGGGTAGAAGGAGATGCTTTTCAAACGGATTTGGAAAAAGAATCTCGCATAAAAGATGAAAGTAAAAGGAAATATCCCGTTTTTGTAGCAATTATTGATGGACAGAAAAAATATATTATGGCCATGAGAGGTTCAGGGCTTTGGGGACCTATTTGGGGATATATTTCTGTTAATGGAGATAAAAACACTGTATTCGGATCGGATTTCAGCCACGCGTCAGAAACTCCGGGTTTAGGAGCAGAGATTGATCAGCCTTTTTTTCGTCACTCATTTATCGGGAAAAAGTTTTATAATGATAAAGGAAAATTTGTGTCCATCGCCATTGTAAAACCCGGTAAGAAAGTAGATAATCAAGATTATGTAGACGGTATTTCCGGAGGAACTATTACAAGTCAAGGTGTAGATGCCATGATTAAAACCAGTATAGGAGCATACGATAAATTTTTAGAAAAGAAATAAAAAGCTATGAATGAGAAAAATAAGCTTATTTTATTCAACCCATTAAGTAAAAATAATCCGATTACTGTTCAAATGCTTGGTATTTGTTCTGCATTAGCAGTTACTTCCAAGCTGGAACCATCCATAGTGATGGCAATCTCCGTGACTGTAGTTGTTGCTTTTGCTAATGTTATTATTTCCTTAATTCGAAATACAATACCCAATCGTATTCGCATTATAGTTCAATTGGTAGTAGTTGCTGCTTTGGTAACTGTGGTAAGTGAAATATTAAAGGCTTTTGCTTATGATGTAAGTAAACAATTATCTGTATTTATCGGATTGATCATCACCAACTGTATTTTGATGGGACGCCTGGAAGCTTTTGCTCTGGCAAACAAACCATGGCCTGCTTTTTTAGATGGAATAGGAAACGGGTTGGGATATGGGATTATTCTGGTGATTGTCGGATTTTTCCGTGAATTACTGGGTTCCGGAACTTTATTCGGTTATCCGGTGATTCCTGAGATTTGTTATAAATGGGGATATGCAAACAATGGTTTAATGATACTTCCTCCCATGGCTTTGATAGTGGTTGCCTGTATTATATGGGTACAACGCTCTAGAGATAAGGATTTACAAGAAGAAAAATAAAAACATACTATAATTATGCAAGATATAATAAGCCTTTTTGTTCGTTCTATTTTTATAGACAATATGGTATTTGCATACTTTTTAGGTATGTGCTCTTATCTGGCTGTGTCGAAAAATGTAAAAACTGCTACCGGCTTAGGAATTGCCGTCGTTTTTTTTATTACAATAAAACTTCCAAACAAATATTTATTAGAAAAATATGTATTGAAAGAAGGTGCCTTAAGGTGGTTAGGAGAACAATTTACTACTGTAGATTTAAGTTTTCTCAGTTTAATTATTTTTATCGCTGTAATAGCATCTTTTACTCAATTAGTAGAAATGGTAGTAGAAAAATTCAGTCCTGCACTATATGCTTCATTAGGAATATTTCTTCCATTGATTGCGGTAAACTGTGCCATCTTGGGAGGCTGCCTTTTTATGCAACAGCGGGAATTTCCTAATTTAGCAATGGCATCGGTTTATGGATTCGGCTCTGGTGTCGGCTGGTTCTTAGCCATTGTCTGCATGGCTGCTATCCGTGAAAAATTACAATATTCGGATATTCCGAAACCTTTACGAGGATTAGGAATTGCTTTTATTATTACAGCCATGATGGGTTTAGGTTTTATGAGTTTTTCAGGAATTAAAATATAATATAGTTAAAAACTAAAAGTTAGAACTAAATGTCTGGAAGTTTGACAATTATTGCAAGTATAATCGTTTTCCTTATTTTGATTTTGCTACTTGTTGTTATTTTATTAATAGCCAAAACAAAATTGACTCCGTCCGGCAATGTGGAAATAGTCGTAAACGATGAAAAACAAATATCTTCTCCTATGGGAGGTACCGTTTTAAATACGTTACAAAACTATGGTATATTCCTTTCAAGTGCATGCGGAGGAGGTGGAACTTGCGGACAATGTCGTTGCCAAATCATAGAGGGTGGAGGAGAAATACTTCCTACCGAAAAAGGCTTTTTTAACCGCAAACAAATCAAAGATCATTGGCGCTTAGGATGTCAAGCCAAGGTCAAAGAAAATATGAAAATCCAGGTTTCTGAAGAAGTCTTTGGTGTTAAAGAATGGGAATGTGAAGTAGTATCCAATTATAATGTAGCTTCATTCATCAAAGAATTTGTTGTTAAATTACCGGAAGGAGAACGATTGAATTTCAAACCGGGTTCTTATATTCAAATACAAGTTCCCAAATACAACATGAAATTCACAGATATTAATGTAGAAGCCCGGCAAGGAGAAGGAGATGTCGATCGTTTCAAATCTGAATGGGATAAATTCAAGATGTGGAGCCTTTCATGTGAAAACGAAGAAGAAACCGTACGCGCTTATTCCATGGCAAACTATCCTGCCGAAGGAGATATTGTAATGTTAGATATTCGTATTGCCACACCGCCATTTGATAAAACCACAGGAAATTGGAAATCTGGTATCAAACCGGGACTATGTTCTTCTTACATTTTTGCTCTTAAACCGGGAGACAAAGTCAAAGTTTCAGGACCATATGGCGATTTTCATATGTTGGATACCAAACGTGAAATGTTATACATCGGAGGCGGAGCAGGAATGGCTCCATTACGTTCTCATTTATTACATCTTTTCCATACATTAAAAACTACTGATAGAAAAGTGTCCTATTGGTATGGTGCCAGGTCAAAAAATGAAATATTCTATGAAGAAGATTTTCGTACAATAGAAAAAGATTATCCGAATTTTACTTTTAATATTGCTTTGAGCGAACCTCGCCCGGAAGACAATTGGACCGGTTATGTGGGATATATTCACCAAGTAATTTTCGATCATTATTTAAAGAATCATGATGCTCCCGAAGATATTGAGTATTACATGTGTGGTCCGGGACCAATGTCAGATGCGGTAAAAAAGATGTTAGACGATTTAGGTGTTCCACCGGAAATGCTGATGTTTGATGATTTCGGAGCTTAATAAAAAATAGAAACCAGTTGATTAATTAATAATAAATAAATTATGGAAAATAGCGATTTACAACCGAAGGAAGATGAAGTCGAAGGCCGACAGAGTGAAGTAAAAAAATATGCATTCGTATCTAAGCGTGCTTTAGAGGCCGATCATATCGGATATTGTTACCGGGATCGTCCCGAAACAAATATAGATAGTGGTTGGCGCTTCCTTTACGGAGATGAAGATGAAGAATACTTAGATAATCCGGTCAATAGTGAGGCTGTTTATCCCGATGATATGTTATCTATTAATCCATTTTTAGAAGTTATCCTTTCCGCTCCTGTCAACACAGAATTTGAATGGGATGCAGAACAAGAAAGATACATAGAGATTATCTGATCCATGCAAAATATTCAACAACATATTCTTGATTTACGAGAAGAACTTCATCGTCATAATTATAATTATTATGTACTTTCTTCTCCGACAATTTCCGATTTCGAATTTGATTCTAAATTGAAAGAATTACAATTGTTGGAAGAACAATATCCGGAATATTTTGATCCTAATTCACCTACACAACGAGTAGGTAGTGATATTAATAAAAATTTTGCACAAATAACACATCAATATCCGATGCTTTCTCTTTCCAATACCTATTCAAAAGAGGAAGTCCAGGATTTCTATAACCGTACATCCAAACTTCTAAATGAATCTTTCGAAATTGTATGTGAACTAAAATATGATGGAACATCTATTTCATTAATATATGAAAAAGGCTCTTTGGTACAAGCTATTACGCGGGGAGACGGAACTAAAGGAGATGATGTTACGGCGAATGTAAAAACCATTCGTTCCATTCCTCTAAAACTACATGGAAATAATTATCCGGAGAAATTTGAAATCAGGGGTGAAGTATTGATGCCCTGGAAGGTTTTCGATGCTTTAAACAAAGAGCGGGAAGAACAAGAAGAACCTCTTTTTGCAAATCCAAGGAATGCAGCATCCGGTACATTGAAATTACAAAATCCGGCAATCGTTGCTTCCCGCAAATTAGATGCATACTTATATTATTTATTAGGAGAAAAATTACCGGAAGATGGTCATTATGAAAATCTTCAGGAAGCAAAAAAATGGGGATTCAAAATTTCAGAAGCAACTCAAAAATGCCAAAACCTCGAACAAGTATTCGATTTTATAGATAAATGGGACATAGACAGGAAAAAATTACCGGTTGCCACAGACGGAATTGTGTTAAAAGTCAATTCGCTTCTTCAACAAAAAAATCTCGGATTTACAGCTAAATCTCCCCGTTGGGCTATTGCATACAAATTCCAGGCAGAAAAAGCAGTAACTCGTCTCAACTCGGTATCTTTTCAAGTGGGTAGGACAGGAGCAGTGACTCCGGTTGCGAACCTGGATCCCGTATTACTTTCCGGAACTACTGTCAAACGAGCTTCTTTACATAACGCAGACATAATGGCAGAGTTAGATCTTCACATCGGAGACATGGTATATGTAGAAAAGGGTGGGGAAATCATTCCGAAAATAGTTGGCGTAAACAAAGATGCCAGGGGATTTATGGTTGGAGATAAAATACAATTCATCAAGAAATGTCCGGAATGTGCAACTATTTTAGTGAGAGATGAAGGAGAAGCTGCCTTTTATTGTCCTAACGAAAATACTTGTGAACCTCAAATCAAAGGTAAAATAGAACATTTTATCAGTCGCCGGGCAATGGACATCAATGCAGGAAGCGGAACAGTGGAAGCGTTCTACAAGGCCGGATTAATTCATGATTCGGCAGATCTGTACAATATAAAAATAGAAGATATACTTCGTTTGGAACGTTGGGCTGAAAAAAGTGCACGTAATTTCTTGCAAAGCCTTCGAGATTCAAAAAAAGTTCCTTTTGAAAGGGTTTTATATGCTTTAGGTATTCGTTATGTTGGAGAAACTATTGCAAAAAAATTAGCTTATGCATTCCTTAATATCGATGCTCTTGCTCAAGCGGATATTGTTTCTTTGACTACAGTAGATGAAATCGGAGAACGTATTGCCCAAAGTGTAATTTCTTATTTTTCCCAAGAAAAAAATCAAATACTCATTGAACGGTTAAAATCTGCAGGCTTGCAATTTGCTATTGATGAAAAAATATTAGCAGAAAAAACCGATATACTGAACGGTTTGATATTTGTAATAAGCGGCACATTTACAGAACATTCCCGGGATGAATATAAAGAAATGATAGAAAAAAACG
>JAVBMM010000139.1:0-7223 GCA_031552425.1 Bacteroidales bacterium
TTGAGGCTAATGGCTTTTGGGATAACTGGTTCATTCAATTGGGAGCCGGAGGCCAAATGTTAGTTGCTGAAAATGTTGAAAATTCATTCTCCACAGATGCTATCACGTTTGCTCCCACGTTTGCTGTAGGTAAATGGTTTAAACCTTATTTAGGATTAAGACTTAAAGCAGATGGGGGTTCTCTTCACAGTTTCTTAAAAGACGACCAAGTATTCATGTTAAAAAACAAATATTATGGAGGTCATTTGGATTTGATGTGGAATCTTACAAATTATTGGGGAAAATATAGTCCAAATAGGTTCTTCAACTTCACTCCATACATTGGCCTTGGTTATTATCACAGAGATAAAAGTGATCAAATTATACCTACAACTGGAAGAACATATAATGATAGCCAAGATGAAATCACTCTTAACGGAGGTTTATTATTTGGATTTCGTTTAAGTAAACATGTCGGATTACATGTTGATCTTGCTGGATTAATGGCAAGTGACTATCTTAACAGAATTGTAACAGGAAAACGTTATGAAGGTGTTGTTTCTGCTACTGCAGGTCTTACTTTCAATATAGGAAAAACAGACTTTACTCCTGTTGTAGCTATGGATTATGGTCTTATTAACGACTTGAATAATAAAATCAATAAACTACGTGCTGAAAATGATCTCCTATCCAAGAGACCTGTTTCTTGTCCTAAATGTCCAGAACAAAAACCAGCAACTCAAGTGGTTGAAAAAGTATCAGGTGCTCCTACTGTTGTTAGTTTCCGCATAAACAGTGCTAAAATTGATGCAAACCAACAATTGGGTATTTATAATACAGCTCAATTCATGAAAAATTCTGGAGATAAGATTAAGGTGGTTGGTTATGCTGACAAAAAAACCGGAACTGCTGCATACAATTTGAAATTATCAGAACAACGTGCTAAAGCAGTTGCAAAAGAATTAGTTTCTAAATATAACATTCCATCACAATCTATCATTGTTGAATGGAAAGGCGCAGACGAACAACTTTATTCTGAAAATAATTGGAATCGTGTTGTAATTATGAAAGTACAAGAATAATTATAATTCAAATAATAAAAACAGCCCGGTTAGTCATCGGGCTGTTTTTATTATTTGAAACCTTAACTATTAATTTGTTTTTTCAAAAAAATAATTACCTTTGCAATTGTATAAAAATAACATTAAATTATGAATACTAAACACTCTGGCCTTGTTTGTTTTCTATTCTCAATGGTCATCCTATTCTCATCTTGCGGGTCTCCCAAAGACGTGGTGTACTTTCAAAATGTTGAATCTAAATATAACCATATAGATGATTCATCTAAATACAAAATTCGTATTGCCCCTAATGATAATTTGATGATTGGGGTAACATCTACAAATCCTCAAGCTGCTGATGTTTTTAATGTAATTAAATTTGATCGTTCTTATCCTCCTACAGAAAGTTTAGCTTGGCAAGGATATTTAGTTGATCAAAAAGGGAATATTAACTTCCCAATAATTGGTACCATTCATTTAGGCGGTTTAACTAAATCAGAAGCTATTGAATTAATCAAAGGAAAAGTATCTAAATATATCGAAGATCCTGTTATTAATATTCGCTTTTTAAATTACAAAGTCTCTGTGTTAGGAGAAGTTAACCGTCCAGGAACATATACTGTTAATGATGAAAGAATTACTCTACCCCAAGCAATTGGATTAGCTGGAGATATGACTATATACGGAAAACGAAAAAACGTTCTTATTTGTAGAGAAGAAAATGGAGAAAAACAATTTTATCGCATCGACATGACTTCTCCTAACGTTTTCCAATCGCCTTATTATTACCTGCAACAAAACGATATTGTGTATGTAAGTCCAAATGGAACAAAATCCGGAAGTTCAACATATAATCAAAATTTACCTTTAATCGTATCTTTAATTTCCGTATTAATTACAGCAATTGCCCTATTTACCCGTTAATACATTACTAAACTCCTATGCATAATTCAGATTATAATAACAGCGATCCGATGGAAGTTTCTTTTGCAGAAATCCTACTTCATTATTTAAAACATTGGAAATTATTTTTAATATCTGTTATAGTTTGTTTGACTTGTTTCATCATATATCTACAATTTGCTATTCCTCAATACAGAGTTTCTTCCTCTGTAATAATTAAGGACGAAAAAAAAGGTCAAGGATATGATTTGACAGCCTTTAATGATTTGGGAATTATCACACAAAAAAGTAATGTTGACAATGAGATTGAAATTTTAAGTTCAAAAGCTTTAATGCAACAAGTGATTGATTCCTTGCACATTAATGTTCTTTATTTTAAAAATACCGGCTTAAAAAAAGAAGAATTATATAAAAAATCTCCTATACAAGTTACAGTAAATGAATATAAAAAGAAGGGATCCTTCATAATAAGTAAAGATACAAAAAAAAATAAACTTCATTTAAAAAGTAACGATGATAGCGAAGAAGATTTTGAACGTCTGATTAATGTAGGAGAAATGTTTGAATCTCCATGGGGCTGGCTTACTATTTCTTTTATGACTGTTGAGAACTCTGAATTTCCAGTTATTGTAAAGATTTTATCCAAAGATACATATCCAATGATATCTGTTGAGCGTAAAAATTTAAATGCTAGTTCTGTCAATATTGAGGCTATAACTTCTTGTCCTGATAAAGGTATTGATATTATTAATACCTTAATTTTTGTATATAATCAGCAAGTTATTAATGATAAGAATTATGTGGCAAATAATACGATTAATTTTATCAACGAACGCCTAGCTGATATTTCAGGGGAATTGCAAGTTGCTGAAAAAAATGTTGAAACTTACAAACAATCTCGTAACTTAACTGACACTAAAGCTGAGGCTGGATTATATTTGACAGCTAACAGTGAATATGAAAAAAAGATTTCTGACGCAGATATGCAAATAACTATATTGAATTATGTAAGAAGTTATTTGAAAGCCTCTGAAAACAAAGACAATATTGTTCCTGCAAATATTGGACTTTCTGATCCTACTATTATTAACTTAATAAATACATATAACGATTTAATTTTAGACAAAAAAAGGGCTACGTCTGGCATGAAACAAGGCAATCCTTTATTGCAAGAATATGATGATCGAGCTAATTCTCTACGAAGTAACTTATTGAAGGGAATTGACATTGCCGAATCTGGACTAAAATTATCTAGAAATGAATTAGTAAAACAGGAAACATTATACTCTCGTAAAATAAGAGGACTTTCTACTCAAGAAAGAGAATCTCGAGAACTTTATCGTCAAAAAGAAATCAAAGAAACATTATTTTTATATTTATTGCAGAAAAAAGAAGAAACCGGGCTTACTTTAGCATTAGCAACTCCCAATGCAAGAGTTATAGATAAGGCTTTTATGGATAAAAATCCCGTTAAACCTAAAAAACAAATTTTATTCATTGGTGCATTTTTATGTGGATTAATTATACCTATCATATATATATATATAAAAGGACTATTTAATTTCCGGCTGGAAAATAAAGAAGAATTAATAAAAACAGTCAAGGCTCCTTATTTAGGAGAGATACCGATATCCAAAGGATCGACACCCCTACCTACAGAAAAAGTTCGTTCCGGAATAGCAGAAAAATTTCGGACGATCACATCTAATTTAAAATTTTTAGCAGGTCAAGATGAAAATAAGGTAATAATCATCACTTCCACTGTAAGCGGAGAAGGAAAAAGTTTCGTATCAAGAAATTTAGCATTAAGTTTAGCCACATCCGGTAAAAAAACATTATTAATAGATTTAGACATACGTAAGTCTGTAATGAATGAAACTTTAGATTTAACTCCAAGTAAAGGGATTGTTATATATCTTTCTGATCCAAGCATAAAAGTAGAGGATATTATTGATAAAAGTGGAAAAATACACGGCAAATTAGATATTATTCCTACAAAAATTTTACCTCCTAATCCGGCAGAGTTATTAGATTCAGATAGGTTAGATAAATTATTTAAAGAAGTTGTTCCTCAATATGATTACATTATTGTAGATACTCCTCCAATAGGATTAGTTGCAGATGCATTTAGAATCAGTCAATTTGCAAGTGCTTGTATTTATGTTACTAGAAAAGGTTATACTCATAAAAAATCACTTCCCGATATACAAAGTCTCTATCAAGAGAAAAAATTACATAATATGTCTTGTATTTTAAATGGGGTATCCCAATCAAAATACTATGGACATAATGGGGATAATTATTACGAAGAATAAAATAAGTCCTACTGTAGGAGCCGTGCAGTAGGACTGTAATGCATCTACAATAGGACTGTTTATGTCTTGCAGTCCTACCTAAAGAAAATTCCTTATTATCTAAAATTAAATTGTAATAATTTAGGAAATATCCTATAAAAAGGATATAAAAGCTTATTTACAGGTAAATTATTATGAGTAAATGCTTTGATACATTCTATATTTTGCTTATAAATATTTATATATTTTTTGTTTGTAAGTCCTCCAAGGCGCATCCTTACTAAATATTCTGGTAAATATGAAGCTTTTATTTTGTACTTATCAAAAAAACGAAGCATTAGTTCAAAATCAGCAACCAACTTAAAATCCAGATTATACAGTCCATAATTATTATACACTTTTTTCTTTAAGAATAAAGTTGTATGTCCCGGGTGCCAACCTGACTTAAAAGGCTTTTGAACTCCGGTTTCCCACTTACGAACAATATGAGAAGTATCATTTTGAGAAACATAGTACAAATCTGCATAGACAGCGTCTAAAGAACTATGCTCGTCAAAAAGATTCATTACTTTTTCTATCACATAAGGGTCACAATATAAATCATCGGAATTGAGGATTCCAATAATATCTCCTGTTGCCATATGGATTCCCTTATTCATCGCATCATATAATCCACTATCAGGTTCACTAAGATATTTCATGCGACCATCAAAAAGAGACTCGTACTGTTTAATAATATTCAAAGTATTATCATAAGAATTACCATCTATAATTATGTATTCAATATTAGAATATGTTTGATTCAAAACAGATTCAATAGCCGTATGAATGCATCTTTCACTATTCAAGCAAACAGTAATTATAGAAATTTTATATGATAAATTTTTATCATTCATGCAACTACAGCTTTATATTCTCATAATGTAGATTATCACTTGTAAAAATCTTTTCTATTAATGATGTTCTTAGGCATCAATAATCTTATTTAAAGAATGAAGATATCTCTCTTCCCCATATCTTTTCCAGGCATATTTTATATTATAATTTTGTGTCTCCAGCAATAAATTTCTATCATGAATTATTTTTTCTATTGCTTGAATAATATCATTTACAGAATGGAGTCGAATCAAACAACCATTTTCTTTAGATACAATTTGAGATAAATAATTATGATCAGTTGTTATGATGTAATTACCAGCCCTCATTGCTTCTAATATTGATAAAGGGACTGCTTCTGAAGGATAAAAAGTAGGTAAAATGAAAACATCAGAATCCCATAGTAAATTCCTTTTTTTATCTCCAACATAATTTCCATGATAAATTATTTTTCCCGGATATTGATTCTTAATTTTTTCAAACAATAAACTAAACTCTTGACTTATACTTTTTTTTGAATCAATATAATCTTTCATGGCAATTCCTGCAATATGTAATTCCACGTATTCATATTTTGCCAATATTTGTTCATAGGCCTGAAGTAAATAAATAATCCCTTTACTTTTCATTATGTTCGAAAAATATAATAGAACCAGTCTATCTGTATTTGTTTCTGTCTTTTCATAAGGAAGATCATCTAAATATTTAGAATAAGCATTAGGAATCACCTCAATGCCAACACTTGGAAAATCAGAAAATTCTGACTTAAGTTCTTCTAATAATACAATATTAGTATTCACTCCGGAATAACACCAATAGACAATCTTTCTATACAATTTTGGTAATTCATCGTAGAAAAGTTTAAAATCAGCACCATGTAAATGATTGATAACCTTTATCTTTCGCAATCTAGCTCCCAGTAATAAAGAAATATCCTTGATTGAACCCAAAAAAGATCTAGAACATGTAAAATATATAACATCGATCTTATAAAAAAGAAGATAAAAAAGAATTTTTAAACATAAATACAGTCCTGAAAAAACATTATTTTTATTTGAAACATTGATAAGTATATGTTTCCCTGGAATATTCTCAACAACCGAAGAAAAAGCAATAGATTGCCCCATATAAGGTGGAGGCATAGGTCCCATAAATAATATTCTCTTAGCCATTTTTACTTAGTGAATTTCAATATACAATTAATAAAAACAATAACTGCATACAATCCTATGCTATAAGCAAAAGAACTCATTAAATCTCCTCTTAAAATAAAAAACAGCAACCCAAAAGATATAAAGTATAGTATCGTGAAACCATTTTTATTATCAAAACAATTATATTTCCAATATGTAGTATCCATTATTGCACAATAATATGCTAAAAATAATACAAATATAACAATACCCAAATAACCAAAATTAATGTATCCTTCAGCAAAATAATTAACTGCAACATTATTAAGGTTTGCTCCTAATTGTTCCGAATAATAATGTCCACTACTAATAGGTTTGTCCTGCCAAATAGAACGGGGAACAAAAAATAATAATGTTCCTATTAATTGTCTTCCCCATGTAATTATTCCATGGTTAGTGATTTGCATATAGCTAAAAAAACTATCAAAATGAGCAGAAATAAAAAATTTAGGATTAAAACTAAAATCAAATTTTTCTATAGTTGTCCTTCTCATCTGATTCAAAAATGGAAAAACGTAAAGAATCCCTCCAATCAATATATATGATAAGACGTTTTCTTTACGAAAAAATTTACAACAAACTAATAAAACAGCAATGTATAATGTTCCTACCATATAGCGAGCTGTAGCAGTAGGCATGACTATAAAAGAAGACAGTATAAATAATAGAATCTTATAATATTTATTTTTCCCAAGCAAACAATAAAATAAGCACAAAATAAAGCAAAATGGCCTTATTGAGTTAGAGAAAAAAAGCTCTATTGGCTGGCTCAGTTCACGATGAAATGAATAATATTTTCCTTTAAAAATTATATTTGAAATTGAAAAATTACAGATATACAATAATCCAAAAAAACAAAATACAACAAGAACAGCAAATATATATATTGTCCGAGAACTAAAATATACACTTTCATT
>JAVBMM010000052.1:0-12051 GCA_031552425.1 Bacteroidales bacterium
AGAATGGAATACGAAAGGATGGCTGTTTTCAATGATCGAAGATACAAATTTGAAAGCAATTCACAACTCCTTGAATGATCATTGACATGCCATTCAAGCTGTTTTCAATGATCGAAGATACAAATTTGAAAGCAATTCACAACGGGTCGACAATGTTATAAACCTTATTCCTTGCTGTTTTCAATGATCGAAGATACAAATTTGAAAGCAATTCACAACGATGTATTCGAAGCTGAAGGAAAAAAAGTAGCTGTTTTCAATGATCGAAGATACAAATTTGAAAGCAATTCACAACGACAATACAGAGGGTATCAACCAGCATGGAGCTGTTTTCAATGATCGAAGATACAAATTTGAAAGCAATTCACAACCGACCCATGTGCCAAAAATTCAAAGAAGTGCTGTTTTCAATGATCGAAGATACAAATTTGAAAGCAATTCACAACTTGATAGTTGGGAAGGTAAATTCAAGAAGTGCTGTTTTCAATGATCGAAGATACAAATTTGAAAGCAATTCACAACGATCAAGTTCCTTTGTTTCCATGTTCTTAGCTGTTTTCAATGATCGAAGATACAAATTTGAAAGCAATTCACAACACAGTCATTGGCGGCCGTAAGAGATATAGCGCTGTTTTCAATGATCGAAGATACAAATTTGAAAGCAATTCACAACTACAAATGAAGGATTATATACTTAATGCTGGCTGTTTTCAATGATCGAAGATACAAATTTGAAAGCAATTCACAACTTAACTATTGAGGTTTCGCCGGAAGAAACTGCTGTTTTCAATGATCGAAGATACAAATTTGAAAGCAATTCACAACTTAATGCTTTGTGTTATACTGCAAACCTTCGCTGTTTTCAATGATCGAAGATACAAATTTGAAAGCAATTCACAACAAGGAGTTTGCTACATTGAATTTACCTTCAGATGTTTTCAATGATCGAAGATACAAATTTGAAAGCAATTCACAACAAGAAATAAAATCTGCCATACTTGCTTTTAGCTGTTTTCAATGATCGAAGATACAAATTTGAAAGCAATTCACAACTGGTAAGGATAAGTAACGGCGAATATACGCGCTGTTTTCAATGATCGAAGATACAAATTTGAAAGCAATTCACAACCATTAAAATTGACACTTACCGGAAAAAAGGCTGTTTTCAATGATCGAAGATACAAATTTGAAAGCAATTCACAACAAACTCGGTTATTATATCGCCCAGGTACTTGCTGTTTTCAATGATCGAAGATACAAATTTGAAAGCAATTCACAACCTCTTGAATGTATTTACTAATTTTAAAAAAACAGAATTAAATCTTTCTTATTGCTCTAACTTTATAAATATTGGATTTCCCTTTTGATACAGAGCCATAAGAAATCATGTCTTCAGATAATTTTTTATAAAAAGAAACATAGGCATCTAATGAGTTTTCATGTTCAGTAGAAGACCAATAATAAAGATTATTATCATCCAATGTAGTTCCATAAAAAATTAAATTAGCATTCAATTTTTTTGTATTGGATTTTATTTTGAGAATTTCATCTATTGCCGGAAGATACCATCCATCAATGCCATTTTTATTTTTTAAATCGCACCAATAAAAAGCTGGATATAGTGATTGCCAGTTATTTATCCGCTTAATTTGTTCCATATTATTTTCTCCATCATCATAATCTCTCGACTGTGTAATTAACATATCACTATCAATAGACCATTTACACTCTGATTCATCAAGTGAAACTATCTTTCCGTGCATTCCATATGTATCAGTTTCATATACTATTCCTTGTATATGTTCCTCATTATAGTAATCACCAACATCATAACCACCTTGGTAAACTGTAATAATTCTAATAATATTTCCATATTGAATTTTCACAGAAGCTTCCCTGCTTTTTTTTGTTATATTATCTGAAACAGAAATCGATATAACAGTCTCGTTTTTTCTTTTTACTTCACACCAACTTTTATCACTATGTATTTCCCAATATAAAAAATCAGATGTTACAGTATTTAAAAAATTAACATTTTCAGTTTTGTAAAAATAAATAACAGGACTAGAAATAGACATTATAGCCTTTGATTGAATTATGCGAATTTCAGATTTTATATTTTTATTTTTACCCTCTAAGAAGATAATACCATTTTTTTCTGTATCTGTTGTATTATTTATTGTATTAAATGATATGATTCCATCAATTGAAGAATATGAAATATCAATCCATTCGTCATTAGTATAAGCAATCCATTCTATATTAGAAAAAATTCGGGTGGAAAAGCAGAAGATACAGCTGAAACTCGAAAAAGCGAATTTTCAGGATTAATTATTGAAGTAATTTCTTCATCATTATTCTTATTGCATGAAAAAAATAGAGGAAATAAAACTAGAAGTAATAGTGCTTTTTTCATGGAACCTAGCCTTTAGGATATTTTTCTATATAATAGTTTATGCATTTTTCCAGATCTTCTTTTGACATTTCTTCCGGAATAGCTTTTGCTATTTTATTTATAGGTATAGACGAGTTAAAAGAAACATTGATATTTTTACTTGAATTATCTCTTTCCTGATCCCATGGGCTTTTCCAAGTTTTTTTTATTTCTTTAATTTCTTTGTCATTGCTAATGGCTATATTTTTCCACTTTTCTTTTTCTATTTTCTCGTCTTCGTATCGAGATTTATAATCAGAACGGTTAACACGTCTTTTTGCCCATAAATGAAGTATGATAAAAAGGGCGAATGGAGTAATTATAATCATTACTGCTATTCCATATAACCATATTTTTCCCAAAACATCTAACATATCACAAAGGCACAAAATTACATTTCCTTCTAAAACTCAATTTACAAAAATAAAATTGCTTATGAAGATTTTTTATTTTCTGATTAATAAATTTCTTTTTTTCCTGCTAACAATGTGTTCTTCATCAAGGATATAATTGTCATTGGACCAACTCCTCCGGGGACGGGTGTAATGAAAGAGCATTTAGGAGCAACCTCATCAAACTTCACATCTCCGGTCAGTTTAAATCCGGATTTAGTTTTATCGGAAGGAACACGAGTAGTTCCTACGTCGATTACCACAGCGCCGGGTTTAACCATATCTGCCGTCAAAAATTCGGGAGAGCCTAATGCTGCAATAATAATGTCAGCTTGCAAGCAATAATCCTTGATGTTTTGAGTGCGACTGTGACAAACCGTAACCGTACAATCTCCCGGATTCCTTTTTTGCATCATCAAACTTGCCATAGGTTTCCCTACAATGTTGCTTCGTCCTAATATTACACAATGTTTTCCTTTTGTGTCGATATGATACCTTTTTAGTAATTCTAAAATACCTGCGGGAGTTGCAGAAACGAAACAAGGTAGACCAATAGACATTCTGCCAACATTTATTGGGTGGAATCCGTCTACGTCTTTTCTATAATCGATAGTTTCGATTACTTTTTGTTCCGAAATATGTTTAGGTAATGGCAATTGAACGATAAAACCGTCTATATCAGGATCGTTATTTAGTTTGTTAACCTCTTGTAGTAACCTTTCTTCAGTTATATTTTCTTCAAAACGAATGAGTGAAGATTTAAAACCGACCTCCTCACAAGTTTTCACCTTATTGGCTACATAAGTTTCGCTTCCTCCGTCATGTCCCACTAAAATGGCAGCTAAATGAGGAACTTTTCCATTTGACTCTTTTATTTTTCTAACCTCATCCGCAATTTCTAATTTCATTTGTGCGGAAATAGCTTTACCGTCAATTAATTGCATAACTTATTTTTTATGGATTTTATCTTCTTTTTTTTGCCATCATTTTACCCATCCCGGAGGAAGTCATCATTTTCATCATCTTACGGGTTTCTTCAAACTGTTTGAGAAGCTTATTCACATCTTGGATGGAAGTTCCACTTCCCTTTGCAATACGGACTTTCCGGCTTCCGTTTAAAATGGTTGGATTTGTTCTTTCTTTGGGGGTCATGGAATAGATAATTGCCTCAATTCCCTTAAAAGCATCATCATCAATATCGATATCTTTCATAGCTTTACCTACTCCCGGAATCATGGAGGCCAATTCTTTCAGATTTCCCATTTTTTTGATTTGTTGTATCTGGGAAATAAAATCGTTAAAATCAAACTGATTTTTTGCAATTTTCCGCTGTAATCTTTT
The DNA here is from genome assembly GCA_031552425.1 of Bacteroidales bacterium. Lineage (GTDB taxonomy): Bacteria > Bacteroidota > Bacteroidia > Bacteroidales > Azobacteroidaceae > JAISFI01. The sequence goes on from JAVBMM010000052.1 coordinate 4,168, forward strand.
CGCTTCTTCTTCATCATATTGTTCTTGGGCACGTTCTACTAAAGAAACAATATCTCCCATACCTAAAATACGGTCAGCCATCCGATTAGGATGAAAAACATCTATTGCATCAGGTTTTTCTCCCGTTCCTATGAATTTAATGGGTTTATTAACCACATTCCTGATAGATAAAGCAGCTCCCCCGCGTGTATCTCCGTCTAATTTGGTCAATACAACACCGTTAAAGTCCAAACGATCATTGAATTCTTTAGCTGTGTTTACTGCGTCTTGACCGGTCATGGAATCCACCACAAATAGAATTTCCTGAGGAATTATTGCTGCTTTAACCGCTGCGATTTCATTCATCATCAATTCATCTACAGCTAATCGGCCGGCAGTATCTATAATTACCACATCATTTCCGTGTTGCTTAGCATATTTCACGGCATTCATGGCAATTTGTACAGGATTTTTATTCTCTTCTTCTGTATAGACAGGAACATTGATTTGCTGTCCTAAAACTTTTAATTGTTCGATTGCTGCCGGACGATACACGTCACATGCAGCTAATAAAGGATTCTTACTACGTTTGGTTTTAAGCAAATTGGCTAATTTTCCTGAAAATGTGGTTTTACCGGAACCTTGAAGTCCCGCCATTAATATAACAGCAGGAGAGCCTTTTAAATTAATATCGACAGATTCACTTCCCATCAAACCTGCAAGTTCATCGTGTACGATTTTCACCATTAACTGTCCGGGTTTCACAGCAGTCAATACATTTTGACCCAAAGCTTTTTCCTTAACGGTATCGGTGAATTGTTTGGCTACTTTAAAGTTTACATCGGCATCCAATAATGCACGACGTACATCTTTTAACGTTTCAGCCACATTTATTTCGGTAATTTTTCCTTCTCCCTTGAGTAGTTTTAACGATCGATCTAATCTATCACTTAAATTTTCAAACATATGAATAATTACATTTTATAAAATGAAAGGCAAAAGTACGTAAAAACAGTCGGAATTCAAAATTCGACTTTTTTTACTATATTTGGCGAGTAGTTTTTAATCGAAATTATTTTAAGTGCTAAAAACACTGGTTGAATTTTTCTATAAATGATTTGTACAAATCTATATCTACTTAGCATTATAACCTCTTATTTTTGTGCGAAATTGTGTAATGTTTGAAATCTTAAAGACTTTCAGTATAAATGTTTAACTTTATAATAATTGATCATGAAAAAAAACATTATTTTTTTGAGTTTTATTCTAATTTTTTTGAGTGCTTCCTATGCTTCTAAATGGGATAATCAGGCTGCAGTTTTGAAAGGGAAAAAAATTCTTTTGTTTACTAAAAACGGTAAAGGATATATCCATAAAAATATTCCGGCGAGTATTGATATGATGTTTGCTTTGAGTAAACAGGAAAAATTTCAATTAGACACTACTACTAATTCTTCTATTTTTGCATCCGGAAAATTAAATCAGTATGATGCTATAGTATTCTCAAATACGAATAATGATGTGTTTGATAATCAGGAAGAAAAAGATGGATTTGTAAAATATATCCGATCTGGCAAAGGATTTGTTGCTATTCATTCCGCTTGTGGAACAGAACGTAATTGGACATGGTTCAAACAAATGCTCGGATGTACTTTCGATTTCCATCCTCCGTTGCAAAAATTCACTGTGAGAGTGATAGACAAGGAACACCCATCTACTAAAAATGTACCTGATGCTTGGGAGGTGAATGATGAATTGTATTTTATGAAAGAGATAAATCCTTCAATCAGAATTTTAATGGTTTCGGATTTTTCTTCCCCTGATTTCAAATTTAAACCGTCTAATGTCGTGAATAAAACATTCGGTCAGGTTTTTCCTTGTGTTTGGTGTAATGAATTTGAGGGAGGACGTCAATGGTATACAGCTTTAGGGCATAATAGTGAAGATTATTCCAATCCTATCTACATGGATCATATATTGGGTGGATTGAAATGGGTAGTAAAAAAATAAACCAGTAGGAAGTAAAAAAAGTAATGAAGAAAATGCTTAAATCAGCTAGTTTATTATTTCTGTTAATTGGTTTTATGCCTGCATTTGCTTATGCGCAACAAGTTTTATTTTCTGTAAATACGGGTGATTTTCAACGAGAAAATACAGTCGTATCGGTAGACTTGAAGCAAATAGGATTGAGTTTATTCCCAGTTTATGAATTAGTTGAAATTGTTAAAGGAAAAAAAATAAAAACTTCTGTGCAATTGGATAAATTCTCTGACAATCCGAGGTTATGTTGGATTCTTTCAGGGAAAACACCACCTAATACAGAACGTTTTTTTATTATTACTCCTTTGAAAAAATCAAATGATAAAGAGGTATTACAGATAGTAGATAAAAATGGAGGTTTGACTATTTTTGATAATAAACGTCCGGTATTACAATACGTTTATAAAACAGTTTATCCTCCGCAAGGAATAGATACGGCATATAAAAGGAGCGCTTTTATTCATCCGCTTTATTCACCTTCGGGAGATACTCTTACAACGATACAGCCTAAAGATCATTATCATCATTATGGTATGTGGAATCCTTGGACAAAGTTGGAATATGATGGAAGTGGATATGACTTATGGAACTTGAAGGATAGAAAAGGTACTGTTAAATTTGAACGATTGTTAGAAACAGAACAAGGACCTGTTCTTGCCGGATATAAAGTTTTACAAGGACATTATATTTTCAAAAATGGGAATGAAAAAAAAATCATGAATGAGATTGCCAATGTTCGTGTCTGGAATAGCAATGAGAAACGCTCCTTCCTTTGGGATTTCGAGTCGATATTACATCCTGACACCCCACTTCCGGTTATTTTGAAAGCTTACCGTTATGCAGGATTTTCTATTCGAGCTACGGAATACTGGACTAAAGATAATTGCATTATGTACACTTCTGAAGGAAAATCACGTTCGGAAATAGATGGGACCAAAGCCCGTTGGGTTTATCTTACAGGAGATTGTCCTAAAGGAAAATCAGGAGTACTTATTATGTGCCATCCGGAAAATTATAATTATCCTCAACCTTTACGAATCTGGAATGAAAAGGCAAATAAGGGAAGAGGAGATGCCTTTATCAATTTTGCTCCTACTAAAGATATAGATTGGACATTAGAGTCAGGAAAAAAATATTGCCTGAAATATCGCATTTGCACTTACTCAGGAGAAATTACCCCGGAACAGGCGGAGCAATTGTGGGTTGATTATACTCAGCCGTTAGCTATTAAAATCCAAAAATAAGGTACCTTATAAAAAAACACGGAATATGATTTATTCATATTCCGTGTTACTTTTTAGTTATTATGTGATATTTCAGAACTTGATATCCACCTGACATAAGCAAAATCCATTCTATGAGGTATATCCGGATTTTTGGGGTAAACACGTAGGGCTACTTTACGGTGTCCGGTTTCCTTGATAATGATGTCAGTATGGAAATATAAGATACTTCCATCAGTTTTAGTCAAGTCAAAATCAAATACACCGGTTAATTCTAATTCATTTTTTTCGTTATTGTAGCGTGTTGTAACCAGTTCTACTCCCAACATGCCTTTCATGCTTTTTCTGTCGATAACTACATTTAATCCGATATTTTCTCCAACATCCATTTTATCTGGAGAAACTTTTTCTTCACGTTCAATAGCAAGGACTTCAAATTTATCCCAATTTCTATCAATATCTTCTTTCCAATCAGCAATTTCTTTTGCTTTGGCATAATTATTTTCTATTAATAAAGAAGAACGGTCTGCCAATTTATGGTAAAATTTATTGACGTAATCGTCAAACATTCTTTTGGTAGTATAATGTGGAGCTATTTTGCTGAAAGAATTTTTGATATATTGAATCCATTCGGGAGAATATCCTTTGGTGTTTTTAGCGTAAAATAATGGAACGATTTCATTTTCCAGCATTGAATAAATAGTAGCAGCATCCAGTTGATCTTGATATGCTTGGTTTTCGTAAGTTCTTTTGTCTGTTAAAGCCCATCCGGCCCCTTCTTTATATCCTTCATACCACCAGCCATCAAGAACAGAAAGATTCAATACTCCGTTCATTTCGGCTTTTTCTCCTGAAGTTCCGGATGCCTCCAATGGACGAGTCGGAGTGTTTAACCATACATCAACTCCGGAAATAAGACGTTTAGCTAATCTCATGTCATAATTTTCCAAAAAGATGATTTTTCCAAGAAACTCGGGACGATGTGAGATTTCTACTATTTGTTTGATAAGCCCTTGTCCTCCACCATCTGCCGGATGCGCTTTCCCTGTGAAAAGGAATTGTACCGGACGGTTTGGGTTATTGACAATTTTTGCTAATCTTTCTAAGTCGGTAAATAGCAAATGAGCCCTTTTGTAAGTGGCAAACCGACGGCCAAAGCCAATGATTAGCGCATTTTTATCTATTTTTTCCAAGATAGAAACAACTTTAGAAGGATCTCCTTGGTTTTTCAGCCAATTATCTTTGAATTGTTCACGGATATAATTGATTAAGCGTTTTTTCAAAGCTTGACGGATATCCCAAATTTCTTGGTCTGGAACATTGTGTATAGCTTCCCAGATTGTAGGATTAGACTGATCTTTGTAAAAATTTGCATCAAAATTTGCTTCATAAAAACGCTTCCATTCTGAAGCTGCCCATGTGGGCATGTGTACTCCATTGGTAACATAACCTACATGTAATTCTTCTGGAAAATATCCTTTCCATATCGGAGCGAACATCCTTCTGGATACGGCTCCATGTAATAAACTTACCCCATTGGCTTCCTGACAAGTGTTCAAAGCAAAAACACTCATGGAGAATTTGTCATGAGATCCCGGATTTTCGCGCCCCATATCCATAAATTCCTGCCAGGAAATGCCTAATTGTTCGGGAAATGTACTCATATATTTGCTGAATAAGCCTTCCTCAAAAGAATCATGCCCTGCAGGAACAGGGGTGTGGCAAGTGTAGAGAGCAGAAGCTCTTACTACTTCCATTGCCTGATTGAAAGTTAATTTCTCGTTGCGGATGTAATCTACCAAACGTTGGACATTGATTAAAGCTGCGTGTCCTTCATTACAATGGTACACATTCTTTTTAATTCCTAATTTATTGAGTAATAAAATACCTCCTATACCCAGCAAATATTCTTGTTTGATACGATTCTCCCAATCGCCTCCATATAATTGATGTGTGATGGATTTATCCCAATCACTGTTTTTATCTAAATCTGTATCAAGAAGATAAAGAGATATTCTTCCAACATTTACTTTCCAGACATTGGCATAAACAGTATGGTTAGAATATGGAACTTCCAAAATCAATGGAGACCCGTTTTCGTCTCTGACTTGTTCTACCGGAAGCTGGTCAAAATTTTGGGCTTCGTAATTGGAAATTTGTTGACCATCAATTGAAAGTGTTTGTGTAAAATATCCATAACGATATAAAAATCCGATAGCACAAAGATCTATATTGCTATCACTTGCTTCTTTGATATAATCTCCGGCTAAAACACCTAAACCTCCCGAATATATTTTCAGGATGTTTACCAATCCGTATTCCATGCTGAAATAAGCGATGGAAGGCTTGGTTTTATCCGGTTTCACATCCATATAGGCCCTGAAATCTGCGTATACTTTATTGATTTCGCTCATCAGGGTTTTATCTGCAGTTATTTCCGAGAGTCTGTCTAGACTTAAGTTTTGAAGAAGTAATACAGGATTTCCTTCTGTATCTGTCCAAAGTTTCTTATCAATATTAGAGAATAATTTAATTGCTTCATACTTCCATGACCACCATAAGTTGTGAGCCATTTCGTCTAGTACCTGTAATTCTTTAGGAAGTTGAGAATGAGAATAAAATTCTTTCCATACAGGACTGTTTGCATAGTTTGCTTTAAGTTTCATGTTTCAATGCTTTTTTTCGCTTTAAACGTAAAGAAATATCTTATGTTTAAAACGTTATGATGATTAATAAGTTTATTATTCTTTTGTTGAATAGTTTATTTTGTAACGTAAATCCCGGTTCTTGAATGCAATTTTATAAGCTTCAAGATAATATTGGATAAAATGTTCCCAAGAAGCATGCTTTGATAATTCCGATGCTGCCTGGCGGGAACTTACAATGTCCTCTTGAGTCATATTCATATAAGAAGTGATAGCAGATTTGATTTTTTCTGCCACTTCAAAATAATTATCGTCCGAGCGGTCAATAACTTCTACACCTTCTATCAATCCTTTGTGTTGTTTTCTTTCGATTCGTGCCCATAACCCAAATCCTGCAAGATTAGTGGTAATAGTCGGAATTCCGAAAGCGATACTTTCCAGGGGAGTATAACCCCAAGGCTCGTAATAAGAAGGAAATACCGTGAGATCCATACCAACGAGCAGATCATAATAAGGTAAATTAAAAATCCCATCGTTGCCCATCAAATAAGAAGGGACAAATATTAATTTTACCGGTTGATCTGTCCGGTTAGTTAGTTGAATATATTCTAAATATCCGGAAACCTTGTCATGTTGAGGTTCATATAAATGATGAGTGACATATGGGTTAGGAAGTGGAATATTATATGCATCTTTTGATTGAAGCCTTTCAATCAAATCCTTTCTAGGGCCGATTGTCCATCCGGGAACAAGAATAAAAGCCAGAATCTCCTTTTGTGGATGAAACTTTTTTAGTTCGTTGATAGAAGTAATGAATACATCGATTCCTTTGTTTTTATATTCATAACGCCCTGATGTAGAAACAAATAATGCATCTTCTGAAATACGGTTTCCGGTGAGTTTCTCTGCTACCTGGATTAATGTTTTTCGAGCATTGTTCCTTTTCTTCAGATAAGTTTGCCCCCGGTATACAAAATCATCTTCAAATCCATTTGGGGTGACTATATCTGGCGTTTTATCCAGTAATTGAGTACATTCTGTAGCAGTGATATCGCTCACTGTTGTGAAACAATCTACATGCCATGCAGTTTGTTTTTCCAAGGAATGTTTGGCTTCCATATTTAATTCTTTCGCCATCTGATCTCCATTGTATGCTTCCAGAAAAGCATATAATGGTTTTTCGTTTCCTGCGATAGAACGTCCTATAGATGTGGCATGAGTAGTAAACATAGTAGCTATTTCCGGGAGATTTTTCTGAACATACAAAGCTCCCATGCCTAACATCCATTCATTGAAATGGGCAATGATTTTCTGTTTCTCCGGAAGGTAAAAATTACAAAAACTTTCTATAACCAAACCAGAAGCATAAGCAAAAGCACATGATTCGTCATAATCTCCATAAGCATGCATGGAATCAACCTTAAAATCCTTCCACATTTGGAAATACAACTCGTCCTTTTGAGCTAAAAAGGCTTGGAAGTTTACTAAAACAACAAGCGGTTTACCATGTACATTCCACCTTCCGATACGAATATGTAAATTTTCTGTTCCTTTGGCATGGGTTTTCCATGCCTTCAATAAAGAAGCACTTTCAATAAAATCAGGATTTGTTTTATCTTTTCCGAAATCAGGGCCGATAAAGATAATTTTATCCTTAAACATAGTTTGTAAAGTATTCGCTTTAGTAGAGAGAACTGTGTATATGCCGCCTACTTTATTACAAACTTCCCAACTTGCTTCAAATATATATTCAGGAGTTAAGTCCTTCTGTACAGCCATGTAGAAATTATAGTTATTCAAAAAATAGAAGTACAAAGGTACAACTTTTTTGTAAAAGAATAGTAAAAAGAATTCCTATTTGAAATTTGTTTATAACTTTGTGGAATCTGATTATATGGGGATGAAATTTCTTTCCCGGTGAATTAAAACGTTCAGATACATTAAATTGATACTTAAAAACATGAACAAATGGCATCTAAAAAAGAATTAAAACAAAA
>JAVBMM010000191.1:0-14540 GCA_031552425.1 Bacteroidales bacterium
CGTTTTTTATTGTTGTGGAGTTGGAGGGATTCGAACCCTCGTCCAAACGAGGAATTAATTTGCTTTCTACATGCTTATCTTCGCCTTGATTTTCGTCTTAACGCAAGACCGAAGCCACCAACGTTAAGCTTATTCTCTTAATTTCGCCTGAAGATCGAGACTTTCTTCAAACTATCTCCGATATTGCTGTACCACCTTTTCGGATTGCTTCGAAGCCACAGCTTCCGGGTGATATCTCGTCCAAACACCTGGTGTAAGGATAATGCTTGAAATCTACTATACTTCGATTAAGCAGCGAGAGCGTAATTATTTTCGCCAGTTAATTGTTTGCTGTCCGAGATTAAAGTGCAGAACAACAGCGCACTGCATGCTTACAAACCACTTCTGCCCGCTGTCAAAACCGGTCAACCCCAAAAAGGGTTAAGAATTAAAGCAATAATACTTAATCCGCGTACAAAGATAGTAAGTTTGGGCGAAAGTGAGAAATGAGGGGTGTTAAATTATATAATATCGCTTGGCGAAAGATTTACTTTTGAAATATTTTTAAATAAATGTGGTATTTTACCGGGATAATCCTACGGCGAATGTTCCGAATTCCCTGAATGTGTAGTGAGAGGGGAGATTTTTTATTTCGAAGGTTCTTATGATATATACACCTTCTGGATCATCTTTATATTCCCCAAAAGTATATTTAGAAAAAGATAGAACTTTCCTAAAAGGTGCCTCTTTATTGTTGTATTTGACGGTAGTATAAAATTCTTTTGCGGGTAACTGTCGGTAAAATAAAATGAAAATGTAAGGCATGTTCATATTTGTTGTCATATACCAGTGATCTTGTTCTAAACTTTCGGCATAATGGATTGCTTCACCTAGCCCTGTATAAAAGCGAGGAGCCGCATTTTTTTTGTATATCGTTGTATATATTCCAATAAATAATAAGAAAGAACAAATATAAATACTCCATATGAAAAATTTCCACTTTGGAAATTTTTGGACAAATCTAATAAGTCCAATTGCATTAAAATATAACAATGGAAGATAAGCCATGTTCATTCGATTGATATTGACATAGATAATAAGAGAACACGCAATAGAAGCCAAGACTGCTGCAAGTAAAAACATTTCTCCCTTGTTTTTTCTATCGATAGAAAAAAGTCCATAAATAATGAAAGGCAAACCGATTAGGTAAAAAATGCCAAAACCATGGATGATATTTGAATAAACATTATCGGAAAAAGTTAATAATAAAATGATAAAGTTGGTGATGTTTGTAAATGAGTCTGTGAACTTACCTTCAGTGAATATATGAACCTGAAAACGGGGCTCATTTGTTAATCTTGGAATTGTCATCCCCAAAAGATCGATACTTTCCAATTTGAACGTATTAATTGCTATGAACAGTATCATCGGAAGAGCAATTAGTAAAAAAAGTAGGAAGGATGATAATATAGTTTTCCAAGAATGTATTTTTTTTCTGATAAGGAAGATACCTGAGAAAATAAAGAAAAAGAATAGGAAGAATATACTGGTGGCATAGGCATACAAAGATAATCCGAAAATAATAGCGGCAATAGACAGAAAATATTTTTTCTCTAAAGATAATATTAGGCAATATATACCGGATATCAAAACGAATGGTAGTAGATTTGATTCAAGCGCCCAACGGCACATCATGATATGCCAGGGATTGATTACTAAAAGAAAAAGAGCAACTAATGCAAATTTTTCTCCTTTAACTTTTTTGCATAATAGATAGAAAATGAATAAGGTTAGCATTCCAGTAAGGGATGCAAGTAACCTAACTGAAAAAACATTCAATCCCAGAGATGCAATGATAGGGATTGATAAATAAGAGTATAACACGTTTTGCCCGCTACCCCAAGCCACAAAATACATGGGAAAACTATTCCCGTTACGGTCAACCCCCGATTGTAGCAATGAAAACGCATCGTAACCTGCCGAAGCTTCGTCCTGGTTCAATCCTCCGGGAAGTTCGGTATTTCCCACAAAACGGATTATGCATCCCAGCAATAAAAGAAAGTACAATAAATGTTTTTTGTTCCCAGTAATTTTTAGGATTGACATTTTGGGTGTAGGAGGTATTAGTTGCTAATTGAGTGATTTATAATGCCTGTCGGAGTCGTCCCAATTTTATTAGAAGCCCTTCTAATAAGTCCAATTGAAGCATGTTGGCTCCATCGGATTTAGCATCTGCCGGATTTTGATGAGTTTCGATAAATAATCCATCTACACCTACAGCAATGCCTGCTTTTGCAATAGTCTCTATCAACTGGGGCATGCCTCCTGTTACTCCACTGGTTTGATTAGGTTGTTGGAGAGAATGAGTCACGTCTAAAATAACCGGATAACCAAACGTTTGCATTTCCGGAATAGCTCGGTAATCTACAATTAAATCGGTATAACCGAAAGAAGTTCCTCGTTCGGTGATCATAACATTTTGATTACCTGCGTCGACTATTTTTTGTACTGCAAACTTCATTGCTCCGGGTGAAAGGAACTGTCCTTTTTTGACATTTACAATCTTTTTTGTTTGGGCGGCAGCTATCAATAGATCTGTCTGACGGCATAAAAATGCAGGAATTTGTAAAACATCTACATATTCTGCAGCTTTGAATGCATCTTCTGTTTCATGAATATCTGTTACAGTTGGAATATTAAATGTTTCTTTTACTTTGCGTAAGATTTTTAATGCCTTTTCGTCACCGATACCAGTGTATGAATCTATTCTGGAACGATTGGCTTTTTTAAAAGATCCTTTGAATATATATGGAATTTCTAACTTTTCAGTGATTCTAACGATTTTTTCGGCAATTTCCAATGCCATTGTTTCTCCCTCGATGATACACGGTCCGGCTAATAAAAAAAAGTTATTTTTACTCTGTTTCTTTAGATAATCTACAGTCATCATATCAATCTTTTCTATTTTGTGCAAAGTTATGTTTTTTATTATTATTTTCGCATCAATTTTCAAACATCTAATAAGTTTATTTCGACATGAGAAAATGGCGCATTGAAGACTCTGCAGAATTGTATAATATCAATGGTTGGGGTTTAGATTATTTTTCTATTAATGAAAAAGGTCATATCGTAGTTACTCCTAAAAAAGGAGGGGTTGAGGTAGATCTGAAAGAATTAATGGACGAGCTGGTGGTGCGTGATGTATCGGCGCCTCTTTTGGTGCGTTTTTCAGACATATTGGATAATAGAATTGAAAAAATTTCCAATTGCTTTAAGGTGGCAGCTAAAGAATATAATTATGCCGCCAACAATTTTATAATCTATCCGATTAAAGTAAATCAAATGCGTCAAGTGGTGGAAGAAATCGTAAGCCACGGAAAAAAATTTAATATCGGATTGGAAGCCGGTTCTAAACCGGAATTGCACGCTGTATTGGCTATCAACACAGGAGATGATTCTTTGATTATTTGCAATGGCTATAAAGACGAAGACTATATTCAACTTGCACTATTAGCGCAAAAAATGGGGAAAAGGATTTTTCTCGTAGTAGAAAAAATGAATGAGTTGAAACTGATTGCAGAGCTATCTAAAAAATTGAAAATCAGGCCGAACATAGGAATTCGCATTAAATTAGCAAGTGCAGGAAGCGGAAAATGGGAAGAATCGGGAGGAGATGTAAGTAAATTCGGACTTTCTTCCAGTGAATTGCTCGAAGCGCTTGATTTCCTTGAAAAGAATAAAATGGAAGATTGCCTTCGTTTGATACATTTCCATATAGGTAGCCAAATTACAAAAATACGCCGTATTAAAAATGCTTTGCGTGAAGCTTCTCAATTTTATGTGCAACTTCACAATATGGGTTATAATATTGAATTTGTGGATATTGGCGGAGGATTGGGTGTGGACTATGATGGAACCCGTTCTTCAGGAAGTGAAAGCAGTATGAATTATTCCATACAGGAATATGCCAATGACTCAATTTCTACATTGGTAGATGTGTGTATAAAAAATGGAATTCCTCAACCTAATATCATAACGGAATCAGGGCGTTCGTTAACGGCTCATCATTCAGTATTGATTTTTGAAGTGTTGGAAACGGCTACTTTGCCGGAATGGGATGAAGATCAGGAACTTCCGGAAGGAGCCCATGAGTTGGTAAAAGAACTGTACAAATTATGGGATGAAATGAATGCTCCGCGTTTGATAGAAACCTGGCATGATGCTCAGCAAATTCGTGAAGAGGCATTAGATCTGTTTAGTTTAGGCCTGTTGGATTTAGTAACTCGCGCTCAGGTAGAACGTTTGTATTGGTCTATTGCGCGAGAAGTGTATCATATGGCAGGAGGAATGAAACATGCTCCTGAGGAGTTACGTAAGATTTCTAAAATGCTGCCGGATAAATATTTTTGTAATTTTTCTTTGTTTCAATCTTTGCCTGACTCTTGGGCTATAGATCAGGTGTTTCCGATTGTTCCGATTACCAGGTTGGAGGAAAAACCGACAAAAACAGCTACATTGCAAGATATTACATGTGATTCTGACGGGAAAATAGATAATTTTATCAACTCCAAAAATTATGCTTATCATTTACCGGTTCACCCGATTAAAAGTAAAGAGCCGTATTATATGGGAGTTTTCTTGGTCGGAGCTTATCAGGAAATTTTAGGAGATTTGCATAATCTTTTCGGAGATACCAATGCTGTACATATTTCCGTAAATGAAGAAGGATATAAAATAGAACAAATAATTGATGGGGAAACCATTGCTGATGTGTTGGATTATGTGCAATATAATCCAAAGAAACTGGTTCGCACTGTGGAATCTTGGGTGACTTCATCCATGAAAGAAGGAATAATTTCAGTGGAAGAAGGGAGGGAGTTTCTTTCCAATTACCGCTCAGGATTGTATGGATATACATATTTAGAATAAATATTTACATCATAAAAAGGTAGAAAAATGGCATATCACGTAATAGATGAAGCAAGAAGATGTTTGCAATGTAAAAAGCCCGGATGTTCCAGAGGTTGTCCGGTGAATACTCCGGTGAACATTGTTGTGAAGATGTTATTGGAGGGGAAAATAAAAGATGCAGGAGAATTATTATTCTCTAATAATCCCTTGTCTTTAGTATGTTCTTATGTTTGTGAACACGAAAAACAATGCGAAGGTCATTGTGTGTTGAACAAAACAGGAAAAACTATCCATGTCAGCTCTATAGAAAATTATATTTCAGGATACTATTTAAATCTGAAACAGTCTGATATACCCAAACCTACGAAAGCTAAAGTGGCAATTATAGGTTCAGGCCCTGCAGGAATTACAATTGCTATTATTTTGGCGGCAAAGGGTTATGACATCACTATTTTTGAGGCCTATGATAAAATAGGTGGTGTGATGATGTATGGCATTCCGGATTTTCGTCTTCCTAAAACAGTGTTGGATAGATATAAACAAATCTTACTGGGAATGGGAATCAAAATTCGTCCCAATACCATTATCGGAACAGGAGGAGGGTTATCTATTGATGATTTGTTACGCGATGGCTATAAAGCTGTTTTCGTTGGAACCGGAGTTTGGAAACCGAATAATCTTCGAATTAAAGGAGAAAGTTTGGGAAATGTACATTTTGCAATCAATTACTTGAAAAATCCGGATTCCTATGATTTAGGAAAAAAAATCACCATTATCGGAGCCGGAAATGTGGCAATGGATGTGGCAAGAACTGCTCTGAGAAAAGGAGGTAGGGATGTTACAGTATTTTTCAGGCGTACGGAAGAATACCTTACTGCAAGCAAATATGAGTTAGAATATGCCAAAATGGATGGAGTACAATTTGAATTTTTGAAGTCTCCGGTGGAAATTACCGACCAAGGAGTAATATTTGCCGATACCGTTTTGAATGGAGATAAAACAGAAATAGTTCCCGGTTCGGAAAAATTATATGAGTCTGACTCTGTAATTATCTCCGTAAGCCAAGGACCCAGGAATTATATTGCATCTTCTACCCAAGGATTAGAACTTTCTCAAAAAGGCTTGATTCTGACGAATGAATATGGAGGAACAAGTAAACCGGGTGTATTTGCATCAGGAGATGTTGTAACAGGAGCTAAAACAGTGGTAGAAGCTGTTAATGTTTCCAAGAAAGTGGCGGAAGCTATCGAACAATATTTGGAAAGTCTGGAACAGTAAGATTTTACTTATTTTTCGTTTAGAGATTCTTGTTGAGCAATCAAAAGAGCCCAGTTTTCCATTTCTTCGGACAGATTTTGTTGCAATTCTGCATGTTTGGAGTAAAGTGTGTTAGGGTCTAAAACATTTTCAATGGAGTTCAGTAAGGATTCTAATTGAGAAATTTCCGCTTCTATATTTGAGATTTTTTGCTCAGATTCGGTAATGTTTTTTTCTAGTTTTTTACGATTCCTATTTAGTTCCTTTTGCTCTTCATATGAAAGCTTGTTTTCTGAGACAGATTGATTTTCAGATATATTTTGGGAAACTTGAGTAGTATTATTTTTTTCTAATTCTTGCAGGCTTTCGGCTTTTTTCTTTTTCAGAAAATCATATATGTCTCCCAAATGCTCTTTCACCTGTTTATTTCCAAATTCATACACCTTTTCTACTAAACCGTCCAGAAATTCGCGATCATGAGAAACTACAATCACTGTTCCGTCGAATGTTTTCAATGCTTCTTTCAAAACATCTTTGGAGCGCATATCCAAGTGATTAGTAGGTTCATCCAAAATCAACAGATTAACAGGTTCTAAAAGCAACTTAATCATTGCCAACCGGCTTCTTTCGCCTCCGGAAAGGACTCCTACCTTTTTGTCGGAAGCTTCTCCTCCAAACATGAAAGCGCCGAGTATGTCACGGATTTTTGTACGGACATCTCCTGTAGCAACATGATCGATTGTTTCGAAAACAGTTAGTTTTTCTGATAGTAGATCAGCTTGATTTTGAGCAAAATAACCGATTTTTACATTATGCCCTAATTGAAGTTTTCCATTGTATGGAATTTGCTCCATAATGCATTTGACAAGCGTGGATTTGCCTTCACCGTTTTTTCCGACAAATGCTACTTTTTCTCCTCTGTTAATGGTGAAATTGACATGATTGAATATCTGATGGGAACCGTAACTTTTTTCTAAATCTTCTATTATTACCGGATAAGAACCTGACCGTGGAGCCGGAGGAAATTTCAAATGTAAAGAAGCATTGTCTTCATCATCCACTTCTATCCGGTCAATTTTTTCTAATTGTTTGATGCGGCTTTGTACTTGTACCGCTTTGGTGGCTTTATAGCGAAATCTTTCAATGAAAGTTTCCGTATCTTGTATTTGTTTTTGTTGGTTTTCAAAAGCACGGGCTTGTTGTTCCCGCCTTTCTTGGCGTAATACGACGTATTTGGAATAATTCACCCGGTAATCATATATCTTTCCGAGAGATATTTCTATGGTACGTTGTGTGACATTATCGATAAAAGCGCGGTCATGAGAAACTAAAATAACCGCATTGGCTTGGGTGGTAAGAAAGTTTTCCAACCATTGTATGGATTCTATATCCAAATGATTAGTAGGCTCGTCTAACAAAAGGATATCCGGTTTTCGCAATAATAGTTTTGCTAATTCGATACGCATTCTCCATCCGCCGCTGAATTCATTGGTTGGGCGACTGAAATCTTCTCTGGAAAATCCTAATCCCATCAATGTTTTTTCTATCTCAGCTTGATAATTATTTCCTCCTTGCATGGATAGTTGCTCATTGAATGAACTTACTTTCTCTAATAATTTATTGTAACCGTCTGATTCGTAGTCTGTTCTGTTGCTTATTTCGTTGTTTAATCTTTCTATTTCCTTTTCTATTTCCCGGATATGTTCAAAAGCTAAAGCAGCTTCTGCACGTACGGTTCTTATATCTCTCAAATTCATTTGTTGAGGTAGATAACCGATTGTTATATCTTTGGGTTTAGCAATTCTTCCGGAAGAAGGTTCTTGTAATCCGGCAAAAATTTTCAGCATGGTAGATTTGCCCGCTCCGTTTTTTCCTACTAATGCGATTTTATCTTTTTTGTCGACAACAAAACTGATATCGTTGAAAAGATTAAACCCACCGAAAGAAACAGAAAGAGATTCAACTGAAATCATCTAAAAAACATCTTATGAAAAATTCTTAAACAGTTTCTAACAAACAGCTTTTATCCAAGTGGTTTTCATTAACATAGCGCCGGCCATCGATGGATGAACACCATCTTCTCCCCAGTAGGAAGCCGGAGCTTTTTCCACAGCTTTGTCGAATACAGCCTGAAACGGCACAAATGTGGCATGGAATTCTTTCGCTAATGTTTTGGCAATTGCGCGATATCCGTCGAAATCAGGGAACCAGCTATCGTTAAGTACTCTTCCTCCTTTGATGGTAAAAGGTTCGCAGATAACTAATTTTATATTCGGAAATTTATTTTTTGTTTCGGTTAGTAAATTACGGTAATCGTCTGTGTAAGTAGCCACAGAACCGTTATATTTACCTGATTTAGTGTGCCATAAATCGTTTACCCCAATCAATATGCTCAATACATCGGGTTGAAGAGAAATACAATCTTTTTCCCAACGTTCCTGTAACTGGAAGACTTTGTTGCCGGAAATTCCCCGATTATATATTTGCAGGTTTTTATCCGGATACATGCTCAATAGTTCCGCAGATGTAAACATGGCATAACCGTTTCCTAACATCTCGCGGTCGTTGGCTTTATCTTCCTTGTCTTTTTTCCTTTTGGCATCTGTAATGGAATCTCCCTGAAAGAGTATCACATTATTGGAATGAAATTTGGTCCCTGATGTTTCATTGAAAGATTGTACATCCGGCATAGCTGCGTCGACAATTTCCGGAATTAAAATAGCACCGGTCCCTGCCAATGCTGCTTTTTTGATGAAGTTTCTTCTATTAAACATATTTACCACAGTTTACTTGGATATTCTCCTTTATTGATCAATGCTTGGATTTTATCAACTACTGATTGACGGTCTTCTGCATAAGTTACTCCAAACCATTTGGAAGGAGTATCTAATACCTTGACTTTAGCTGTTCCTTTTGTAATCAAATAATTGACCATAGAAGGAATAAAATATTCTGCTTTGATATTGTCGGCGTTTTCTCTTAAGAAGTTGATGAAAAAGTCTTCGGAATATTGGAAATATTCCGGAGTAAATCCCCACATGTTCATGGATACCGGGGTGTTTTCTCCTGCAGGAACCATGTTCCCATTTTCATCTTTGTATTTGATAATTCCATCTGTATCACGAATGATATAGGTACGTTCTATCACAGTAGTCAGGTATTCTTCTTTATCTTTTTCACAAAGTCCGCGCGCAACAGAACCGGTTTCTGAAAGAGTGTTTCCCAGGCGATAACCAACCATACAGTATTCATTTTTTTTGTTTTCCATTCCTTTCAGGAAGTCAGCCAATATTTTGTAACTTTCTTTACCGTAAAAGTCATCTGCATTGATAACAGCGAAAGGTCCTTTGATTACATCTTTTCCCATCAATACAGCATGGTTGGTTCCCCATGGCTTCACTCGTTCAGGATTAACGGTAAATCCTTGAGGAAGATAATCCAACTCCTGAAATACTAATTCCACAGGAATTTTATTCTCATACTTTTTGATGATTTTATTTCGGAAATCTTCTTCAAAACTATGACGGATTACGAAAACAACTTTCCCAAATCCTCCACGTTCAGCGTCGAATATGGAATAATCCATAATTGTTTCTCCGTTCGGACCCAAACCGTCCAATTGTTTTAATCCTCCATAACGACTGCCCATACCAGCTGCAAGAACAAAAAGAGTAGGTTTCATACAAAATAATATTTTTGAAAAATGAGCTCAAAGATACGAATATTATGATGAATGACAAGATTTGAGTTGGTAATCGGTTAAGTCAGTTCGTTCCTTGTTAGGCTCTTACGACCCTCACAAAGTTGCATAGAAACCTAACATGAAGTTTTGAAATACCAATTTATCAAATTATATTTGTAAGCCAGATACAGGTAATTTAACGAATCGATCAACTAATAATTAATTAGCCATGAAAACAGCAATAAATCAAAGAATTACTATTTTTTCTATGTTTATTTCCTTTACTTTTCTTTCTTGTTTCGCTCAACAGAATTCTCTGACATCAAAAGAAAAAGCAGAAGGTTGGAAGCTCCTTTTTGACGGGAAAACTATGGACGGTTGGAAGGATTATAACAAAAACACTCTTTCTGCTTCTTGGGTTGCAGAAAACGGTACTATAAAAGCTCATGGTGATGGGAGTGATGCTTCCGGATACATTGTAACCGATAAAATGTATGAGAATTTTGAGTTGTCATGGGATTGGAAAATATCTAAAGGAGGAAATAGTGGTATGTTGTATCATGTGGTTGAAAGTCCCGCTTTCAAAACACCATACCTTACCGGCCCAGAGTATCAATTGATTGATGACGTTAACTTTGATGGAAAATTAGAAGATTGGCAAAGATGTGGAGTGGATTATGCAATGCATATTCCGGATTTTTCCACTATGAAAGTCAATCCTGCCGGAGAATGGAATTCTTCAAAAATCATTTTTGACAACGGACATGTGGAGCATTGGATGAATGGAAAGAAAATTATTGAGTTTGAGGCTTGGACAAATGATTGGTTTGATAAAAAGAATAGTGGTAAATGGAAAAATGCTCCTGAATACGGGTTGGCGGGAAAAGGAGTGCTTTGTCTGCAAGATCATGGTTATCCGGCATGGTTCCGGAATATCAAAATCAAAGAATTACCGAAAAAGACAAAGAAAGTAACTCTTTTTTCCGGAAAAGATATAAATCTGTGGGAAGTATATGGAAAAGAGTTATGGTATGTGAAAGATGGTTTGTTAATATGCGAAAGTGGACCGGAAAAAAAATATGGATATTTAGCTACCAGGGAGTATTATGATGATTTTGACTTGACTTTGGAATTTAAACAAGAATCTGATGGGAATTCAGGTGTCTTTTTTCGTTCCTTTATTGGAAAAAATGCCAAAATAAACGGTTGGCAGGTAGAAGTTGCTCCTGAAGGAAAAGATACCGGAGGTATTTATGAGTCTTATGGAAGAGGTTGGTTAGTAAAAATTCCCGATGAAAAAGAAAAATTCTTGAAATTCAATGAGTGGAATACAATGAGAATTAAAGTTCAAAAAGATAATGTCACTACTTGGTTGAATGGACATGAAATGGCGAACTTCACAGATGAAAAGATCGGACAGGGACAAGGCCGTATTGCTTTACAAATTCATGACGGTGGAGGCATCAAAGTGTTGTGGAGAAATATAAAATTGAAAACATTGTAGGTCGCTTTGCTCCCAGTTAAACGCTCGCTTGGCGAGCTGCTAGGCTCTTACGAGCCGTGAACAGACAATGTCTTGTCCTTGCTTCTTAAATTCTTAACCTACCCTAACGAAGGAGGAGATGTGATGGCCTCGGGAAAATGGTGTGAAGAAAAATATTTTCACCCAGCCTTGAAAAGTGCGTTTAAGCGAGAGCAATAAGTGTGCTTGCATGCTTATCGCAGAGCGTAGCACTTTCAATGAAATTAGTTTTTGGTTCCTTTTTTATCAAGAAAAAAGGAATAGGGGTTTTTACAAAAAAAGCTGCCCTTTATTGGACAGCTTTTTTGATTGAGTTTTGAAAAATTAGTGCTTGTTATTTAACAATAATCTTTTTCGCCTGATTAGCCATTTTTACAATATATAAGCCGGATTTTACGGAAACAATACTTTGACCAGTGCTGTTTCCGGAAGCGATTAATTGTCCGTTTACTGTATAAACTTTGTATGTCCCTTCTTCAGCAATAATAATGCTTTGTCCTTTTGGGTAAACATTTAAAGCAGTTATTTTATTCTTTATTTCAGGAATATTCGTTGCAGTATAAGGAGTGATGCGCATATCATCAATATTAAAAGGAGCATATTTTACTGCTGACGCACCCATTACATATTCCAATTTAACTTGTGTGGTAGGATCTGCTTGTTTAATGTCGAATGTAAATTCTGTCCATTTGCCATTTAAAGCAACACTGTCAATTCGAATGGTACCACCGGTTACATCTTGCCATGCACCCGCATTTGTTCTATAAGTTACTTTTATATATAGTTCTTCACTAATACTGCTGGAAGAGGAAAATCTTCCTGTCCAAAAAGAGAGAGTTCCTGCCCCGTTTTTCAATTCAGCGGTGGTAATAGAACCTCCATTGCCACTGTTTGGACGGAAAGCACAACTACCCCAATATAGCCCATGTCCAGCGTCACTGGTTCTGTATCCTTCGGTCCTGTCTGCAAATTCATTATTTGGTCCGAAAACGAAGTTATTAAAAAATCCGGCAACAAAATCAGTTCTATCGAAAGTAATCGTATAATCTTTTGTATATCCGTTTGGAGCTGATGTAGTGATAGTTACCGGTTTTGTTTTTACACTAGGATCATTTGTTTCGGAGAATTTTTTTGAACCTCCGTAATTAATGGAATATTTAACAGCAGCGTCAGTTGCTTCCACTAAAAGCGTTGGAACTGTATCTGTTCCAAACCAAAGAGGAAAATCGTAGTTTGTAGTAGCGGCATTAAATCCGGGTAATGAAAAATTACCTTCAGCTGCTACCGAAGTAGGATTTTGGAATTTAATGCTTTTCAAAGTAGTGTCATAATATTCCATGATGCTGAAATCATCCAGATAAGTATCGGTAGGTCCATCATTATCTGCTCCGATTACAAAAAATGTATAATAAGTAGCTGTTGCTTTAGCTGTAAATATGTATGTTACTGGTGTCCATGTCGGATAATTAAATTCAATGTCATCACATAATACAGATTGGTTTACAAACATATTGCCGGTGCTACTGGCAGATACCTGGCAAGTTATAGTTCCTTTTCCCTTAATCATGAATGATACTTGGTATTTTTTTTCTGCAATTAAACTTGCTCCTGGGGTGATAAAACGGTTATTATTGGCAACCGAAGATACCGGACTCTGAATCCGTTGTGCGTATCCGGTTCCGCCATATCCAAGCGCTTGAGAAAAAATGCCGACACCTGTTGGATTAAGTACTTTATATCCTACAGGAATTGAATCGGGAACTCCCGGAGAAAGCTCTTTCCAATTTTCCATATCCCCATTAGTATTTAAAGATGGAGATACATATTCCAAAGAAAAATCATCTATAATAATATCAGATGGAGTAGAAGCATCATACGAACTAATCATCAAATACATATAGTGGAAATTTGGTCCGTCTGATTTAAGAGCAAATGAATATTCATTTTTTACCCAATCGCTACTTTCTAGTTTTCTTGATGAAGAACTAGCCAAGATATCTACGTAATTGGTGCCCTCAGTTCCTAAACCTCCGGGACCTGTTGCGTATCTGATCCAATTTAAGCTGGCTTTCCCTTTAGAATAAAAAGAAAACTTGTATGTACCGGCATTGTTTGAACTTGCATACGGAAGCCTGAAACGGTTATTACCGGTAGTGGCTGTAGTAGGTTTATTGAATTGAATGGCATAACCTGATCCTCCACGGCCTACCACTTGTGTATACCAAGTTGGGTCAGGAGCTCCTTGAATAACATAACTGGCAGGTTGAAATACGGAAATTGGTCCTGTGTAGGTAGTATCTTTCCATATCTCCAAATCACCGTTAGTAATCAGGTTTTGCCCTACAGCTGCGGATACGCATATTGCTACCACAGCACAAATAAGTAAAAGTTTTTTTCTCATAATAAAATAATTAAAAATGATTAGTAAATTTTAAAACTATTGATACAAAAATAGCTTACCTGTCTATACATAATCTATTAAGATTGTACAAATTGTTTGGTAAAAAAGTTCAAAGATTTACAATGAATAATAAAGAAGGGGCACAACCTAACAAGGCTTAGCCTTGTAGATTCACAATATAAATACAGAACAAATAAATTTTAACTATCTTTATCCAACCAAAATATACCAAAACTAAAACAAACTATATGAGTACAAGGTTATAGAATTTGTGAACAGGATAAATTGTGTTTTTCAAGGCATAGCTTTGCTTTTAACATCGTAGTCAAAGACTACGCCAAACAGAGATAGACTGTATATATGAATGGAGGAGTGGCAGGACCTGTCTGTCACCTAATATTCACCCCAGTTTCAATAAATATTAATCAAGGAATGCGTATCCGTTAACAAATCAAAATTGATAGGTATGAAGCTAATCTTTTATATATTTTGTATTTCTTGTTTGTTGTTTTCTGCGTGCAACTCAAAAGCGCAAAAACATAATTATAATGAGAAAGCAATACAATTAAATGATAGTGCAATTGCAATAAGCCTATGGGGTGATACTGCAAAAGTTATGACGGCAATTAAATTGTTGAATAAAGCCGCCGATATACAGCCCGATTACTATTTGGCTTATTGGAATAAATTGATGTTTCAGCGTCAATTAGGTTTAATAGAAGATGCTTTTTCTACATTAAAAATAATGGAACAACTTAGTCCCAAAAATCCTGACTTAAAAACAATGC
>JAVBMM010000107.1:0-16071 GCA_031552425.1 Bacteroidales bacterium
ATCCGATGGCAAAATTTTGTGCCGTAGGTGGTTTCATCAGGATTGCCAAACGCGATTTACAATTCCAAAGTACCATTTGAGCTCCTGCCCAACCGTGTCCGGAACCATATCTTCCTCTATTGGAAATACTGAAATGTCCACCAGGACCGGCAACTGAGCAATTATCATATAAACATCCTGCTGACCATCTATGATGAGGTTCGCTTGCCACATGAGCCATATCCGAATGAGAATCTACAAATGCATTAGGACCGGTCACACTTGCATGCAATACAAAATCATGGCGTCCGTTTCTGCTATAACAACGTTGAACTAAGATCATCTGTCCGATAACAGTAAAATTATAACGTCTTTTCCCTGTAAGAATAGAAACAGGATCTAATGCTTGACAATCTTGAATAGTTATAAATTTCGAGCGGGAAGATGCCAAATATCCGTTATCCAAATATTTACAAACCAGATTTTTCGCCCAACAATCTTGAGATGATCTAAATGAAACAAACCAAGAAGCGTGTTTTTCGTCAGCAAAATAAGTTCCGATATAAGGATCTTCTTTCGTCACCTTTTCATCATAAATGGACTCTCCTCTCATATTTTCCACTCCTATTTGTTCCAATCTATCAATAGAATATTTATAAATTGTTCCTCCTCCATATTCTTTCTGAAGTGCGTTCACTAACGGTATATCTAAAATTATTTGGTTTCCTTTAATAGCAGCAATCGTTCTTTCAAAAATCAAATTACGGCTTCCCGGTTCCCACTGAACTGTAGTGTTATATTTTTTCCCATCCTGGCTCAACCGACCTTCTTGTTTATATGTTTCTTTGTCTTTATCGGAAAGTTTTGATACACTTTGCCAAGCATCTTCTATCTTATCCATTCCCAAAGCACTTATCCATTCTTTCGTGCTTGGACGTTCTACAATTATATTATCTCCTATTTTAAAAGCCGAAGCATTTTTTACAGTAATAACTTTTGTTCCTGAAGGGACGTAAGAATCAATGATTTGTTGCTCGGAAGATTTATCTTTTTTAGTAGCTTCATTACTTCCCACACTAATCAAGGAATAAGCTTTTTTTGCTGTTCCTACAAGAACAGTTCCCTGTTCATCAGAACCTTCTCCTTTAAGAACAATTCCCGAATATATTAAATTTATGGGTTGCTGAATGTTGTATCTTCCTTTTTTCAACAAGATGGCTCCTCTGAATCCATTTTTATCCGGTTTTTGTTTTCCCAACTTATCTACTGCTTCTTGAATACGTAAAGCATCGTCCGAAGAAAAATCTCCCGGTTCCAATGTAATTTTCACAGGCATATCAGGTATGGCAACTCCTCCTCCTTTATATCCGCAAAAAGAAAAATCAGGGATAATATCTCCTTGTGGGGTATAGGGTTTGTAAACCAATTTACCATCTTTTCCCGGATAAACTATCTTACTATAATTTTGTGAAAAAATTGCTTGCGAATAAACAAAAAAGGATATTAATAATACTATTATCAGATTCTTTTTCATGGCATTTTATGTTAGTTTATTATATTTAGTGTGTAAACTTAATGAATTATTTTTGTATTTTAAATAACCATATTCAACTGAAGGATTAAAAAAACTAAAAGTGGAAAATTAAAAATTATAAAAATTCTTATTTCTCCACTTTCAGTTATTTATTCATTGGAATTTTATATAAAATCAATCTACTACTTTCTTTCCTTCCAATAGTCTTTTATAACGAAGCAAGGCTTCCAAATAGTAATAATCGGCATATACGGAAGGTTTATCAACTTCTTCCAATACCGGCATATTTCCTACATAATGATCCAAGATAAAATTGGCATTTTCTCCTGCTTTTGACGTATATTGCGGAGATGACATGGATTGCAACATTTTTTCTGCAGCATTTAAGTATTTCTTTCCATCTTTACCCAAGAAAGAACTCAATTCTATCAAACCACTACAAGTAACCGCCGCGGCAGAAACATCTCTGGGAGTTCCATTGGCAAAGCGTGTTGCATCATAATCATAATCAGACACATAACCAGGTTGTTCCACATTAAAATCCCAATAAGGAATCATATCTTTGGGCAAGTTAGGATGATTGATAAAGAAATCTGCCATTTTTCGAGCTGTTTCAAGATATTTGGCATCTTTTGTTTCTCTATACATCATGGTAAATCCATAAATCCCCCAAGATTGTCCTCTTGACCATGTGGAATTTTTTGCAAAACCTTGATAAGTATCTTTATCCAAAATGGCACCAGTAACCGTATCATAGTTCACTACATGATAACTACTATAATCCGGACGGATATGATTTTTCATTGTCGTATTCGCATGAGTAATCGCAATATTTTTATAATAATCATCTCCTGTTACTTTAGATGCATAAAACAAAATTTCAATTACCATCATATTATCTATAATTACCGGACAGTTCCAGACAGTTCCTTTACGAGATATCTTTCTATCCCATGAACGAATAATTCCGGCTTTCGGCATAAAACGTGAACATAAAGTTTTAGAAGTGGTGACCAATACATCTTTGTATAGATCATTTCCCAAAATACGATTGGCGTTTCCATAACTACAATACATCACCAAACCGATATCATGGTGACGGGCATAGTGTTGGATAGGTTCTAATTTATGTGTCCACAAAAGTGCTTCATCTTTCCAATATTGATCTTTAGTATATTCATACAGATACCATAAACTTCCGGGAAAATATCCATTAGTCCAAGATGTCAAACTATTTGTTTTCAACTTTTTATCGTTATGCATAGATCTTGGAAATTCCGTACCGGAATGATCCAACTCTGACAATAACCTCTTTGTTTGCTCATCTGCAAAAGTAAATATCTTGTCTAAATCTACTGCCGGTTTTTGAGCACAACTTGTTAATGGTAATAAACAAAACAGCACAATAACAATACAAATTCTTGATTTTATATTCATAACTGATTTTTAAATTACGGTCAACAGATTATCTTAATTTATCAGCTGTGAATGAATCCATATCATCAAACAATAGGTTTTCTCCACACATAGCCCAAATAAAAGAATAATTACTTGTTCCTGATGCAGAGTGAATCGACCAAGAAGGTGAAATTACCGCTTGCTCGTTCCCCATGAATAAATGTCTCGTTTCTTGAGGAGTTCCCATAAAATGGCATACAGCTTGTTCTGCAGGCACTTTGAAGTAGAAATAAGCTTCCATGCGACGAGAATGTGTATGTGGAGGCATGGTATTCCAAACACTTCCTGTTTGTAATTCGGTTATCCCCATTTGTAATTGGCAACATGGAACAATATCATTGATAATCATTTGGTTCAATATTCTCTTGTTACAAGTTTCATCTGAACCTAAATGACGTGATTTTTTCATTTCCGGAGATATGAAAGTAGTCGGATATTCTTTATGTGCCGGAGAAGAAGCAAAATAAAATTTAGCAGGCATTGATTTATTCTTGCTGCTAAAAGTAATATTTTTAGATCCACGGCCTACATAAATTGCATCTTTTTCTCCCATAGGATAATCTTTTCCATCTACATGTACCATTCCTTCTCCTTGAAAACAGATAATACCTAATTCACGTCCATCACAAAAATGAGGAGCACGAATCATATCTACAGTTTCAAGTTTTAAAGTTTCATTAACGGGTAATGCTCCGCCGATAATTAAACGATCGTTATGTGTATATGTCATTCGTATTTCATCAGAAACAAATAAATTTTCTACTAAAAATTCTTTTCTCAGGCGGGATGTATCATAATGCTTTACATCTTCAGGATGGGTTCCCCATCTTTCTTCAATTGTTATTTTCATGTTTTTATCAATTTATAAATGGTTTGTACTGGTACAAAGATATAACATGTACAAACCTAAAAGGAGGCTTATATTAGCAAAAAATAGTATTTTATTAATGTGCGTTTTTCCTTACTTTGATTCAGCAGAAGTTAAGGTACTCCAAGGAACAAAACCACTTTCGATTCCTTCATTCCTGGTTATATTGATAATTTCGCGAGTATAGGGCATATCAAAACCTTTTCTATCATGATAATGGTGATAAGCACGTTCATATATTGGGAAAT
Organism: Bacteroidales bacterium; assembly: GCA_031552425.1. Taxonomy (GTDB): domain Bacteria; phylum Bacteroidota; class Bacteroidia; order Bacteroidales; family Azobacteroidaceae; genus JAISFI01. Next base: position 4,088 of record JAVBMM010000107.1, read on the forward strand.
AATTTCCTCTAAATCTTTTCACTTCATTTCCATCAGCTACCCTTCCGTCAATCCTGATATATTTTTCAAACGGCACTTTTTCTCCGGTCATAAATTTACAGGTATATTCATAACCTTTCATCAGTCTATTATTATAAGCTGAATACAAATCCAATCCTTGCGTCCATGCTATCTCACATGCATTGCACAAGTATGATAATCCCATTTGTGTATGCCCTTGGTCGCGCCCACTTTCCTGGCATTGTCCGGTATCTTTAAAATAATATTTAATAGAACCGTTCGATTCACCATCTAATAATTGATTGTAGGCACGTTCAAAAATATCCCGGCGATCCAAATAGATTCCAATACACATCATCGTTTGTCCTATAGCTGCATCCCAGTTACCATTGTATAATGGCTTAAAATCAATAATAACAGAGTACCATTTATCCATCAACATCTTTTCAAAAGCCTTTTGATCTTTGGCATTCCAGGCTTTATAGGTATGTTTTATTATCTCTGCGGCATTCAGGTACTTAATTCCCCCCACACCTATTTTTAATTCTTTGTTTACATTAATTACTGAATCTAAAGTATATGACCATGCATTGATAATTTCTATCGTCTTTTTTGCATATCTTTCATCTTCCGTGGCATACCACAATAAAGCCATTGTATATGCAAAATCACTATCTTCATAAAATTCTTTTCCACCAATATTAGGTTTGTTATGAGGACCACAAGATATCACACTGACTGCTTGTGGTTTTCTATTTAAATTTGCATAATCAGATCCCTTCAAATCTTTCCATGCTGAAGCCCATGGGTTTTTACCTGATTTTGTTCTTTCTTTAAAAAGGTCTAAGCTTTCTTTCGAATGAAGCATTCCCGGGTGTTTAAATTCCGATTGAGCCAATGCATTGAACTGAAAAGAAATGGCACATACAAATAAAACAATCAATACTTTCTTCATGTGCTTATGTTTATTGGATTGATAAAAATACAGTCTTTAATCCCGGAGATTTCACAGACAAAACACTATTTCCTCCATTTTTCATAATCTTGATTTTCGCCCGTCCATTATATGCTTGCAATGTACGTGATCCGGAAGAGGTTCCCTGGTTTTGTATCATTTGCCCGTCTCCTGTCAACCCGAAATATATATAGTTTTTCGAATCAAGGCACCTGATGGAATTTTTATCTATCAAGACAGCTTCTACCCAAACATAATCAAGAGTTTCTTCTATTTTCCTTACAGATACTTGTGCTTCTTTTCCCCATTTTTGAGTTTGATAATCAAACGCGACTTCATCAGTAACTGTAACTGTAGATTTACCTTCTTTTTTCTTTCCTATTGCTTTCAATGAGTTTTTACCCTCTAAAAGCGAACTTTCCCAACGTAATCCGGAAGCAGGAAAATCTTGTGAATTACGTTTTTTTATTCCTAAACTTGTTCCATTCAAAAACAATTCTACTTCTTCACAATTAGAATACACACGTAGGGATTTTTTTTCATCTTTATCTCCCCAACGGACAGGCCATGAATGTCCATAAATGTGGATCATCGGCTTATTCGCCCAATATGATTGGAATACATAATAAGATTCCTTAGGAGTAAAATCTCTTTCTACAACTCCTTTTTGATTTACATATGGTACCGGATTTTCAGGGCGAAGTGGCGTAGAAAAATCTTTGAATGGCCAATATGCAGCACCTGTAAGCCAATCCATTGTTTCTTGTTCTTTAAGATGCCAATCAATCAGTTCGCAAATATAGCTTTCCGACCATTCTCCATCTTTAGAGACACGTGAGTTTCCTCCATATAAAGATGCGTCTCCGGCCCGTTCATCTGCAGTTCCATCTGTTATTACTTTATCGATTCCAACAAAAGGATCTTCTGCATGTCTACGAGCGTGACTATCACCACCCCATTCCACATGAAGAAAATGATCTACTTTTTTCATTTCGCTGAGAGATACCTTTTTATAGTCTGTATAAACTCCCCTGTACCATCCTGCCCAAATAGATGGGGAATACACATCAATAATATCTTTACAAAAATCACATCTACGGATACAAGTTTTACGAGTATCATCTAAAGTATGGGACAAATCGTGCAAAGTTTTCATAAACGCACGTATTTTTTGTTTATCAAATTCCGGAAAATCATTCGGCCAATCATTTTCATTGCCCATTCCCCAAAGGATGATAGAAGGATGATTTCTATGTTGTATTATCATATTAGTTAACATCCTTTTAGCTTGTTCCTGATAGGTATTTCCGCCAAGCCCACCACGACACCAAGGAATTTCTTCCCAAACTAAAATTCCCAATTTATCGCATTGCTCAAGTACTATACGTGATTGTTGGTAATGTCCGAGGCGGATAAAATTCACTCCCATCTCTTTCATCATTTCCATCTCACGAATAATCATTTCTTCGGTCAGGGCAGCTCCTACACCGGCATGATCTTCATGTCGGTGAGTACCTCTAAGTAATAATCGTTTACCGTTTAATAAGAATGGCCCGTTTTTAACAAATTCAAAATTTCGGAACCCTATTCTCTCTTTATAATTTGTTATTGTATCAGAAGTAATGATTCTCACTTCACAAGTATACAAATTCGGAGCATCCGGATGCCAAAGAATCGGATTTTTCAATTCGGCAGATAGTAAATCTACTTCTCCTTTTAAATCATTCAATTGTACTTGTTTGGAAACACATTGTTTTCCCGAAGGGTCTAATACAATAATTTCTGCTTTTACCTCTCTAATGGATAAAGGATTATTGAAATTCACTTTCATGTTCAGTTTACCCATTTTCCCTTTATTATCAACTGAAGCATCTACAAACAGATTTTGAATGGAAACAGCCGGAAGATACACTAAATTTAAATAACGATATATTCCTCCATATACATTGAAATCAGACAAATCAGAAGGAATCATTTCCGCATCACGGGAATTATCACACCTGATACTCAAGGGGATCTTACCTTTGAATCGTTTAGCATCTTTAGATTTAAGAAAACTACCCACGGCATCAGTAATATCTACCGACCATTCGTCATATCCTCCTACATGAGATGCTACTTTTGTCATATACACATAAACGTCCGTTTTTTGCCCGGCTCCTTCAAAATGTAAAATAGTCCTTCCGTCTTTATAGGGATTATTTATTTTCAAAGTTGTTTTATACCATGCAGGACCTTGATAATAATTCAAATCAGGATCTACAGCATCTTCTTCATTATAACAGTGCGGAAGCTTTACTTCTTTCCATATAGGGACTGATTCTGCAGCTCCTTGGCTATATGGCCTAACTGCTTCCCATATATTTCCTATGTCTTCCTGTAGAAATAACCAATTATCTGTGAGACGTATCTTTTCCGGATAATTAATTTGTCCTTTTACTGAAAAAAGAATTACACAACATGTTATAAATAAGAAGTATCTTTTCATTTTTATTGATTATTTATCATTTTAATAGACTTAACAGAAATTTCTTCTGATTTGACATACGCTCCTTTGATGGAAGAAAAATCATTATTTTGGATAGTTATATTTTTTGCATTTTCTTCAAATGAACAAAAAGGAGCTTTTCCCGACACAGGTTTACAATTAAGAATAAAAGCACCTTGTTGGTTTATGAAACGAACATATGCTTTAGTTTCATCAGAAACTTTGGCATAAATCGCATTCAATGTTACATTTTCAGATTCTTGGAAAAACATAGCCGGACGAACATCTTTTTCAATATAATCTAATACAACATTATTGAAACGGATATTTTTCACATATTGGCAATTGATTCCATATGCAGGAGTTATCCCAAAGTTATTATATTCCGGATATCCATCTGCTTTGGAATCCTTGAAAGGACGTTTAGCATCTGCAGCTGTTCCTCCTCCGGCAAATTGCAAATGGATATCGCTCAAAGTTACATTTTCTACAATACAATCTGCCTGACCAGTGATGGTAATACCAATTCTTTGATCGTGTTCTTTTTTATGATAATATACAGAAGTATCTGGTCTCCAGCAACCTATTCCATCTGCAACCACATTAGAAACAATTACATTGCGGAATATAGTAGGAGAATAGCCTTTTTTACGTCCTGATTTCATAAAAATAGAACCATTTACGTTATGCATGGTAATGTTACTGATAGCAATCCTATCCATTATTCCTCCTTCTACCATTTCCAGTGCAATACCAGAAAGACGAGTGTCATAAAGAGCACAATTGGATATTGTAATATTTTCAAACCCACCTCTACTTGCAACACCTAATTTAATAGCATTAGATTCACTTTTAATGATACAGTTGGTGATTGTCACATTCTTCACTCCTATTGTGGTATTACTTTTCAAACAAATACCATCATCTCCGGCATCAACATCACAATTAGCAATAACAACATTAGAACAATCAACAATATCCATTCCATCGTTATTGGCAACAATTCTGCTTCTCACGGTAACGCCATCAATGAACACATTGTTACAAACATCAATTTTCATATCCCAAAAAGCTCCATCTTTGATAGTGATATCTTGTATCTTCACATTGGTAGAATTGGCTATGGAAATTGGGAAAGGACGTAGTCCTCCATCAATTCCATTAAAAGGGCTTTTTCCTTGAAAATTTTTATGTCCTCCATTTCCGTCAACTGTTCCTCGACCTAATACAGCAACATTCTTCAATTCTCTTCCATGTATCAAAGAACGTCTTTTGGAACCACCTTTCACTCCATAGGGCTCCCATTCATAATCCTCATACTCCGGACTACCCAACAGTACTGCACTTGGCTCCAAATAAATCGCCACATTATCTTTCAATTTAATAGTTCCGGACATAAAAATACCGCTAGGGATGACAACTTGTCCTCCTCCGTTTTGAGCACATGCATCAATTGCTTTTTGAATAGCTTTGGTATTTAAAGTTTTTCCATCGGCTACTGCTCCAAAATCTTTAATATTGTAGTTTTCTGCGTTCAACATTGAAAACGATGCCACAAAAAACAATAATAATGTTAGTTTGATTGATAATTTCATTTTTTATTTTTTTATTTTGCTTCAAAGTTAATTTTCTAAATTCTTCTTTCTTAACAGAGCTTCCAAGAAATAATAATCTGCATAAACCAATGGTGTTCCAACTTCAAGCTTAAGTTTTTTTCCACCAACGCTATTCAACAATAAAAATCCTCTATTAGAAAACAATGGGGCTCGATGTAACTTAGTTACACTTTGAATAATGGTATCCGCCCATTTTTTATACTTTCCGGCATTTTCTTTATCTAAAGAACATAATTCGTAAAGCGCCGATGCTGTGCATGTAGCTGCCGATACATCTTTAGGTTCATTAGGAATTTCAGGAGCATCATAATCCCAATAAGGAACAAGATCTGCAGGCATATTAGGATGTGAAAACATGTAATTCGCTATTTGTTTGGCTTGTTCCAAAAATTCAGGTTTTCCGGTTTCCCTATAACACATAGCATATCCATACAAACCCCATGCTTGTCCGCGAGACCAAGAAGATTCTTTACTTTCTCCCTGATGAGTATATTTATCGCGAACTTTTCCTGTGTTCGGATCATAATCCACTACATGATATGAACTGTAATTAGGGCGAAAATGATTTTTCATAGTTGTTAATGCATGGCTCACAGCTATGTTATAGAACGTACTATCTCCTGTTGCTTTACTTGCCCAAAATAATAATTCCAAGTTCATCATGTTATCTATGATCACCGGATATTCCCATTTATTTTTACCTGAAAAATCCCAAGAACGGATACATCCAACAGTCGGGTTAAAACGTGTTGCAAGTGTTTGGGCAGATTTAACCATCACTTTTTTATAGGCTTCATTTCCTGTAAGACGATATCCGTTTCCATAACTACAATACACTTTAAATCCCATGTCATGAGTACGGTTATTGTATTTTTCCCGTTCAAGAATAATGGTTTGGTGATGTGCCAATTGTTTCCATTTTTCATCTTTCGTATATTCATACATATACCATAATTCTCCAGGATAAAATCCACTACACCAATCTTTAGAAGGAACCATAATCAACTTTCCGTCCGATTCCAAAGAACGAGGATTAGTCAATTCACTCCATCCATGTTCTGCTCGTTGGTGGATGGATGAATCGGTTTCATTATCAACGGCATATTTCATTTCATCCAATGCAAAAATCAATTGCTTCGCAGCAAATTCGAAGTTATCTACAATAATATTTGTTTCTTTTTGTTTTTGCTCACAAGACATCATAGACATCGTCATAAACAATACAGAAAATAATTTGATCATACTATAATATTTTTTTGTTAAAAACAGAATTTATAAAATTAAACTGCTTCTTAATTATCTTTCTCTAGCTTATATCTTTTCATCAATGCTTCAATAAAATAATAATCAGCATACACAAGTGGTTTATCTACTTCAAAAGAACGTGTTTTATCTCCTGAAACATACTTAGCACCAGTACTATGCATAAGTAAAAAACCATGATGTGAATATAAAGGCGCGCGATACGATTTAGTTATATTTTCAACAATAGCATCTGCCCATTTTTTATATTGAGCAGCATTATCTTTATCTAAAGAACATAAATCATAAAGTGCAGAAAGTGTACAAGTAGCAGCAGATACGTCCCTTGGTTCATTGGGTATTTCGGGTGCATTATAATCCCAATAAGGAATTAAATCTTCCGGCAAGTTGGGATGCATAAATATGTAACGGGCAATCCGCTGAGCTTGTTCCAAAAATTCAGGTTTTCCCGTTTCTCTATAACACATAGTATAACCATACAAACCCCAAGCTTGTCCACGAGACCAGGAAGATTCTTTATGGGCACCTTGATGTGTGTATTTCCCACGAACCAAACCTGTTTCCAGGTCATAATCAACCACATGGTATGAACTGTTATTCGGTCGAAAATGATTTTTCATGGTAGTCAAGGCATGACTCACTGCCATATTATAAAATGTACTATCTCCGGTTGCAGTAGTCGCCCAAAACAACAATTCCAAATTAATCATGTTATCAACAATAACAGGATATTCCCAGTTTTGCTTATTGAAATCCCAGGAACGGATACATCCGACAGTCGGATTAAAACGCGTTGCAAGGACTTGAGCAGCTTTAACTAAAACATTTTTGTAAAGTGTATCTCCCGTAATCCGATAAGCATTTCCATAGCTATAATATATTTTAGCTCCCATATCATGGGTACGATTATTGAATTTTTCCCGTTCAAGAATAATGGTTTGCCGATGTGCTAATTGTTTCCATTTTTCATCTTTCGTATATTCATACATATACCATAATTCTCCAGGAAAATAACCACTACACCAATCTTTTGATGGAACCATAATTAGTTTTCCATCCGGCTCCAAAGAACGAGGATTGGTCAATTCACTCCACCCATGTTCTGCACGTTCATGAATAGATGAATCTGTTTCATTGGCAATAGCATATTTCATTTCATCCAATGCAAAAAGTAGTTGTTTTCCTGCAAATTCAAAATTTTCTTCAACAATACCTTTTTTTTGCTCTTGCTTACAACAAATAAAAGCCATTGCTATAAACAGTACGGGAAATAACTTCATCATTTTTTATAGTTTTAGTGAGCCGATTATATTTTTTACTTTATTAAATTATTCAATGCTTTGATTTCCTTTTCATTAACACCATCATCTTTAATATACATTCCTTTTATTTCAGTAAAATCATTATTCATAATGGTAATATTTTTAGCACTTTCTTCAAAAGAGCAGAACGGAACTTTTCCCGATGAAGGTTTTGAATTGATAATGAATGCGCCTTTTTGATTTTTAAAGCGAACATATGATTTTGCTTTATCAGAAACTTTGGCATAAATTCCGTTGAGAGTAACGTTTTCTGACTCTTGGAAAAACATTGCCGGACGAACATCTTTTTCAATATAATCGAATACAATATTGTTAAAACGAATATTTTTTACATATTGGCAATTAATTCCATAAGCGGGAGTTATTCCAAAATTATTATATTTTGGATAACCTTTAGGAGCAGTATCTTTCAAAGGACGCTTAGCATCTGCATCAGTTCCTCCTCCTGCAAATTGGAGATGAATATTACTTATCGTTACATTATCCATGATACAATCTTCTTGCCCCGTAATGGTAATACCAATGCGTTGATCATATTCATCTTTGTGATAAGGATCTTCTTTATTTGCCTTCCAACAACCTATTCCATCTGCAACAATATTAGAAATAATTACATTACGCATAATGGCCGGTTCATATTTAGGTTGTCTCCCAAGTTTCATAAAAATAGAACCATTGATGTTGTGCATGGTTATATTTGTAACTGTAACCCTATCAATGACACCTCCTTGTACCATCTTTAGATTAATACCTGAAAGACGAGTATCATATAAGGCACAATTAGAAATTGTTATATTTTCAAAACCTCCACGGCTGGAAACTCCTAATTTTATAGCACTGGAATAACTGGAAACAACACAATTGGTAATTACTGCGTTTTTTACACCGGCTTTAGTGTTACTCTTCAAGCAAATACCATCATCTCCGGTAGTCACCTCACAGTTAGCCACTCTAACATTATTACAGTCCATAATGTCGATTCCGTCGTTATTAGCTACTGCACGGCTATTTACAGTAATTCCATCTATTAAAACTTCATTACACAATTCTACTTTTACATTCCAGAATGCTCCATCGATCACTGTAAAATCTTTTAATTTTATTCTCGTACTATTGTCTATATATATTGGGAAAGGACGAACCCCTCCTTCAAGACCATTGTGCGAACTTCCTCCTTGAAAATTAGGATGTCTTCCATTTCCGTTGATAGTTCCACGTCCTAAAATAGCAATATTTTTTTGTTCATTGGCATAAATCAAACAACGTCTTTTCCCGAGTGTATAAGGAACCCATTCATAATCATTATATTCAGGGCTACCTAATAACACAGCAGACGGATCCAAATAAATAGCTACATTATCTTTTAATTTAATTGTTCCAGACATAAATGTTCCGTTGGGAATAAGAACATTTCCACCTCCCGCTTGATAACATGCATCAATAGCGGCTTGTATTGCTTTGGTATTCAAAGTTTTTCCATCGGCTACCGCTCCAAAATCTTTAATATTGAATGTTTCTTGCGCATTTATTGTTGTTATAAAAAAAGCAGAGATACATAGAATTATAAACTTAAACTTTTTCATTTTTCTTATTTGTTAGATTATTATTTTACAAACAATAAAAATAGTCCGGAACAATTATAAAAAATGAACCGGACTACTTATTAATTTCATTTACGAATCAAAGATATATCAGCCATTAAAAGTGGATTTTCCACATTTCCCTCTCGATTGTTATGAGCAAAATTCACATTGTATTCCCCTTCTTTTGTAACAGTATATTGAACAGTATATTTTTTCCATTCTTCCATATCCTGGGCTTTTACTGTTTTCCCCATAGGAAGTTTGGTTAATTTATCCAATGTAGATTCCGCACGGCTTCTCCGCTGATCATTAGTAACTTCTTTTGTACAAAGATTCACAGATCTCAAAAACCCTGAACCTTTCAAATAGAATGTAAGTTCATATTTTCCGGGAATTAAATCAACATAAGGAGTAGAAATATAACGAGCTCCGCCTTGTCCCTTATTTGAATATGTCATTTGAACCGCATTTTTTCCTTCAAATTTTTCTTTTGCCAATGAAAAATAAATAGTGGATTTGGGAATTGAATCAACTTTATAGCCTTCCGGAATTTCTTTTCCTTTTTTCCAATCACTCATATCCCCGTTAGGAATTAAATTTTTTTGTGCATGAACAGTTACTGATAAAAAAAACACCATCAATAACAAAAAACTTACTTTTTTCATGATCTTTGAATTTTTATATTGTTAACTCTATTTGAAATATTTCTGAAATTTTTTATTTAATTCGTCAACGATTGAATGTGATGCAAAACTAGTCAATCAGGGCAATTTTAGCTTGTAAAAACAAACCAAATGGTTGTAATTTTATATCAATCGAACATGGGAATAATCAACTTTATAAATTTTTCAATAAAAATCTCTATTTTTTTTCCAATGAAATTCCTGATATCCACAACGGATTCTTTGGATCTCCGTCAAAATTATTATTTGCTATTGAAACGTTATATTCTCCCTCTTCTGTAACATTGTATGTTACCGTAAATTTAGTCCAATCTTCAAAAGTACGAGCTTCCACTTTCGGCCCCATAGGAAGGCTAACCATATTGGAAGCGGATTGTTTGGAAGTCATTGCACTTCTTTTATATTCATTTGAAACTTCACGTGTACTCAAGTTAGCCGATCTGATAAAACCTGTTCCTCTCAAATAAAAAGTAAGTTGATATTTACCCGGAAGTAATTTAGTATAAGGTGTTGCAAAATAACGGGAGCTTCCTTTACTTTTGTTCTTAAAGGTCAATTTCAATGAAGGTTTTTCATTATATTTAACTTTTGTAGCTACAAAATATTTTTGAGAATTAGGAAGCGAATCTACAAAAAAACCTTCCGGCATAGGACTTTCTTCTCCCCATTTAGACATATCTCCATTAGGAATTAAGTTCTTTTGAGCTTGTATTGTTAAACAAGCACCAACAATCAACAACATTGATAAAATAACTTTCTTCATGATTTTAAATTTATTAAAATTACACATAAAATATATTGAATTCTTTTTAATGATATAACTTACCTGATTTTTATTTGAACGATGTTTGTAAAATCACAATTCTTCTGTCTCCTTTGAATTGTACTTTTATTGTTCCTTCATTGTTCAGAATATTTGTTTTTACATTCAGTTGTTTTCCGGGATCAATGAAATAACGTTCCGGTTTCATATCGTTAATTGAAAGTGAAACTTCAAGAATTTCTTTTGAAGGATTTTCAAACAAAGTATACATCTGTTTTTTACTTTTCGGAATAGCAGCATAAAAATGACCTTCTCCTTCTTTTACTTTTTCATCAACATCGAATCCTCCCATACTATTAATGGAATATGGAGCCATAGGGCGCCTACCCTTAGGAACATATTGTCTAGCAGGTTTGTCATTCCAACCTCCGTAACTTCCGGCATACTGAAAACCTTTCTTATCTACCTTAAGCGGATATTGTTTTTTATATTGTTCAGGGATAATCGGAAATGTATTTAAAATCAAACCGCTGTAAACACCTGTCAACAACCCTTTTTCCGAAGCAAAATCTCCCCAAACAATAGTATCTTCAATATAAACATATAATGAGTGCTCTTGGTTTTTGTTAGACATATAATCAATCATATTATCTAAAAATTTATCTGAAACAGGATCTTTTCCACAACGGCCTATCATGTCAAAACCAGAAAGTAATAAAGAACCTTTCCCAACAAAGATTTCACATAAGGCTATTCCAGACAATCCTCTACTATAATTTGCTAAAACAGCTACCTGTTGTAAGTCCCCAGCATTAAATTCAAAACCTTGTGTTACTGGATATATTTCAGGAAAACCCGACTTACTTTCGTCAAAATCCGTATAATCTGACCATAACTTAAAATTATTCCAATGCAGATTTTTAAATACCGGATGACTTGGCCTTTCCAAATTTATGTTCATACCATCTTTGGTTGTAAACGAAAATGGCCTATGTGCAGGATCATTATTTGTTTTAGTCATCATTTTTATAGAAACAGGCATCCAATCAATATTGATATTAGTTTGTTTCTGTTTCATACAGAGAATTCTTCCTCCCTCTTCCATAAAACGTTTCAACTTTTCTCGTTGAATATTTAGATTTTCATCCCAAGCATTTTCTCCGATTACTAAGAGTCCACCGGAAGATACTTTGTCTATTTCTGTTACGGTAACCGTTTTATATCCTTTATTATGAAGTATGGATACCAATTTTTCAGAATTATCATATACATACAAAGTATGATTGCCTTCAATCGGATTCTTCCATTCTT
>JAVBMM010000174.1:0-10955 GCA_031552425.1 Bacteroidales bacterium
CCTTACGAACTCTGTAAGACAACCGATATATACCCTTTTTGAAAAAAGTGTTACAAATCCTAATAATGATATTTATATTGACGAAGACATTAATATTTTATCATACAATAAAGTTATTCAAAAAATCTTTGATCGACAATGTACTTCTTGTCATGGGGGAGGAGGGAGCGGTGCCGGACACCTATTACTTTCTTCTAGTGTAAGTTATGACGAATTATTATATGAAATGGCAAATAAAGATAACAATTTATATAGGGTTGTTCCAATAGACGTCAGCCAAAGTTTCTTAATAACAGCTCTTACTAATGATGATGCATTAAATACTCCTCATAAATCGAAATTGCCACACCCGGATGATCTCATATTATTAAAAGAATGGATTAATTCAGGTGCTATCAAAGATTAAACCTTTTGACATTTATTGACTCTAAGTACAACATTAATATTTTCTTAATAATGATATACCATAAAATTAATTACAACGACTTATCAGTATCAATACAATTATCTTCTTTTTACACTCAAGCAGGAACTTCCGAACATCATGTGATGATTCAAATGGAAAATACAATGCTCCCTGTATTACAACAATTTTCAAATATTGAAAAAGCTATTCAAAAGATTCAAAAAGAAGAATTAAATGATTCCACCTTAATCTGGAAACGTTTTTTCTCAAGTGATACCATTAATCAAGCTCCCTTTATTAAACCAACAAACAATGAAGCTGTATCGATTGTACAACAACCTCCATTAAAAGGGTCAAAAGTCGCCGTTTGGTTATATTTCATTGATAATACAGTAACAAAAAATGAAGGAAATGGAATTATTTCTTTCAAAAGAAACAATTTCAATCATCTAATACACACACAATTACATGAAAGAAAAGGAGATGTAAAACAACAAACAGATGTAATTTTCAAACAATACACAAACGATATTGCGAATAGAGGTTATTCATTAAAAAATAATTGCATTCGCACATGGATTTATGTACAAGATGTAGATGTACAATACGCCGGAATGGTTGTTGCACGTAAGAATTATTTTGAACAAGAAGATCTTAGGCCTGAGACACATTATATTGCAAGTACAGGCATCGAAGGAAGATATATATATCCGGAAGTTTTGGTATTAATGGACGCATATTCAATAGAAAATATTCAAGAATCACAAATTAAATACCTAAAAGCACCGACTCATTTAAACCCAACCATTGAATATGGTGTGACTTTCGAAAGAGGAACTAGTATCAATTATGGTGATCGTAAACATATTTTCATTTCCGGAACAGCAAGTATCAATAACAAAGGAGAAATTGTGCATCCTATGGATATTAAAAAACAGACAGAACGTACAATAGAAAATATCCAGGTTTTATTAGCCGAAGCTGAAGCTGAAATGAATAATATAGCTCAGATGATTGTATATCTAAGAGATACAGCAGATTATCAAATTGTTTCAAAATATTTATTTGAACATTATCCAAATATTCCACAAGTAATAGTTTTAGCTCCGGTATGCCGTCCTGGTTGGTTAATAGAAATTGAATGTATTGCTATTAAAGAAACCACGAATAATCAGTTTGAGAAATTTTAAAAAGTGTACAATCTCAAGAGTAAGTAAAGTGTATATTTCTTTATTATGCCGTTAAAAAGCATTTAACGGCACAATGTTAATTATTATTATTTAAATTCGGCGCATAATTGTTATTATGTTTAATTATACTTATAATAATATATATCAAAATAATTAATTATATAATAAAAAACGACCTCAAAAATATTGAGGTCGTTTTTTAACTAATACCCTATTTTAACTATCCCCTCAAAATAAATAACGGAGTATCAGTATGGAACAGCATTCTTCGAGCCATACTTGGATTAAATATTCTTGCAATCATATTTCTTTTATATGTCGTGAGAGAAATAATATCAATTTTATTAGTTCTTATAAATTTTTCCAAATTGAGTACAAAATCATTAGCATCAATGATGTCATAATTTATTTTTAAATAAGGATATTGTTTTGCAAAATATTCTTTGATTCCTGCTAACTTAATTTCATCCCATGTATCAGGCTTATGTGATATATGGAATAAATAAAATTCAATTTTCTTGAAATCTATCATTTTCATTAAAGAATCAATAGCAATCAAGTCTCTCTGATCAAAACTAGTTCCAAATGCAACCTTTTTTATTTGAGAAAAACTGGTATATGGAGTATTTTCCGGAACTGCAAAAACAGGAACTTTTGTTCTTTCAATAACCTCTGCAGTTACACTCCCTATCAAATCCATATCTTTTTGATTTTTTCCCCGAGTACCCATAACTATCAGCATTGGATTCAACTCCTTACATATAGAAACAATCTCTTCTTCTGGTAAACCTTCTCTTAAAGAATAAGAAAATTGTACACTGTCCCATTCTTTCTTTTTGATTTTATCATCAACCAATTTTTTGAATTTTTCCATTTCTTGCTGTACATTTTGATAAATGGCTTGAACAGTCTCTTCTTCATTCATTGATTGAAAAACAAAGTTATCTCCAAAAGAAAATGATGCCGGAGGAAGCGGACTATAATATGCATGAGCAATATGTACTTCTGCTCCAGACATAGATGCAAAATTAAATCCTAATTCGCAGGCTTTCAACGAATAATTTGAAAAATCAATAGGAATAAGTATGATTTTTTTAGGAGGCTCCTCTCCTTTTTGAGGTACTCCTGTTTCTTCTTTTTCTAACTCACGGAAAAAATCAGAACCTTCAATCAATTTTAAAGCCTGAGGAAGATCACTTTCTTTAATTCTCACTCTAACTCCCGAAGAAACAACAGGTTGTACTAAATTTACATTATGAAGATAGACTTCAATTCCTTCATTTTCCAAAAACATCTTAAGCATCAATGCTTTTTCATATGTGTGGATGGCCAATGTGAATAATTTATATTCCATATTTACATTTATTTAGTTAAACAATTCATCATAAGTATAACAAAAAATCCCTTTAACTGTTTTAAAAATTTTACAGAAAAAGGGATTTTCTAAAATATAAATTTGCTTTCTGGTTAAGACTTTTCTTCGGGAGAAAGAACCTTATAGCTTGATTCTCCCAAAATAATTAATGCTTTTTCCAATATTGTTGAATCATCGAGCATCACAATGCCTCCGTCAGGACCCGGTTCAATATGTACACCGCAACTTTTCCCGTCATTGTAATTGTAACCGCCAAAATAATTACGTACGGTTTCGACAGAAACTCCTAATTCATCTGCGATTCTTTTCGTACTTCCACTAGGCAAATTGTCTTTGATTCTGCGAAGTTCATTAAATGTTATTGTCTTTGTCATGGCCCATATATTTTTAGGTTCTACAAAAAATTTACTCATCACTTTTTAATTATGCCTCTAACTTAAGCAAAATAATCTCAATAACAAATTATTTCGATGAAATATTTCCAAAAATGTTAAATGTCACTTAGCACGTTTATCAAACAAAAAATGTAATTAATTGATTATTAAAGGTTACAAGTATTAGTAATGTAACCCAACAAGCAGAAGAAATAATATTAATTTCTCTTGCAGTATATAAAGGATGCTTCAGTTCTTGTAAGGAATTTTTTAGTATATAGATTCTAGAGAGAATGTAAAACTTAAAACAAATGATGCCAGCCATCAAACCAATAAAAATTCCGGCTAAAATATCAGAAATGAAATGAACTCCTAAATAAATACGGGAATATGCATTAAGAAAGGCAAAAACAAAAACTGTAATTACAAACAGTTTATTCTTGAAGACCAAAGAAGTGAATATAGCTACACCGAAAGCATTAGCAGCGTGACTAGAAGCAAATCCATAACGTCCTCCCCTATAATTATATACAATATCCACAATATCTTTAAATGCGGGATGATGTGTTGGCCGAAATCGGTGAAACAATGGTTTAAACAAACCTGAAGCAACCTGATCTGAGATTGTTATTACGAGTGTAATAGCTATAACAACTAACAGGGCCTCTTTCCAATTTTTTTTATAAAAGAGAATAAATAAAAAACAAATTATCCAAGGTATCCACACTAACTTATCAGATATGAGCCACATGACACGATCCATAAATGCGGAATCACTTCCGTTTAACCACAAAAATGGAGCTCTTTCATAATCCAATATTTTCTCTAACATCAGATTTTATGTTATATGATTTCTATCATCTTGCTTTCAATCCAACCAATATTTCCATCTTCAAGGATAATTTCACTCCAATTACCTAATTTACTTCTCACTAGTACTTTTGTTCCTTCATGAAGTACGACAATATCCGTACCACTCTGGTCTGGAGAACTTTTTATTGTAATTGTAGGAGCAAAAACGATTGCACTATTTCTATTTGTTAATTTTTTCTTTTGTTGATACGCAAAAATATTACTGGCAATAGTAAATACTAAACATACAACAGCTACATAAAAACCTATTTTTTTCCATAAAACCTTGGTAGAAAAGAAAAAAAGTACCAAACCCACAATTAATATAAAAAAAGAAATAATGGCTATACGAGACCATTGATTGGTACTACACAGATTTTGTAATCCCTTGATCCATTTAGACAGAAAAAAATCATCTAGGGATTCTATTTTATCTGTAGTTTTCAATTTTGCCAATTCTAAATTGAAGCGAATATCGCCATCTCCCGGACTCAAAAGCAAAGCCCTTTCATAATTCAAAATAGCCGGAGCAATAGTATTTAATTTATAATATGCATTTCCTAAATTATAATAAACATTTGAAGATTCTCCATATTCCTGTAAAAGTGACTCATATAATTCAATAGACTTACGATAATTTCCGGAAGCATAAAAATTTTCTGCATTTCTTAAAATTTCTTCTTTAGATTGTATAGCACTTTTTTGCTCTCCTGATGTAGACAAAGTATCTTGTGCCCAAACTTGGAAACAAAAAACACCTATCCATAAATGAATTAATAAAAAAACACTATATCGTTTTGTTTTCATAACTTCAGTCGTTTTATTTTTTCCTGATTGTATTTTCCATATTGTCAATTGCTTGTACTGTAGATATGTACAGTTTATCCATTTCTCCGGAGCCTTGTACTGGAGCATATCTTGCAAATTCACATATATTCAAAATATCCATCAAATCTTTAATTAGAGAGTCATTAACTCCATATTTTGACAATTCAACTTCTATATTGTCTTTTGTCAAAAAGGCAACAGGAATGTTCAATTTATCACTTAAATATCCCCATAATACCCTAAGAATTTCATCATAGAAGGCTTCTCTCTTATTTTCTTTTAATAGTTTCTCTGCAATTTTTAAACGTTTGGAAGCTACTTTATTGGCTTTCTTATTACGAACAAATGCAATGTTAGCGTTTTCTTTCACTTGTTTTCTATAAATAATAAAGAAAATCACAAAAATTAAAGTCGGAAAAATATAAAAAAGAATATATAAAACTGATCCAAAGAAAAAATCTCGTTTAGAATTAAAAGCAAAATGATTTGTTTTTATATATCGAATATCTTTCCCCAAATATTTAAGATCTTCTTTATTGGAGTAATTAACCACTTGTTGAGATGTTCCCCCCTCTCCTTCTTTTCCTTTTTCCACATGCAATTTATATTCCTGAGTCTGGTACTTTTTATAAGTTCCTGTTTTTAAATCAAAATAAGAAAACTCTACAGGAGGAATGACAAAATCTCCAGCATACCGAGGAATAATCAAATACTCTATGGATTTACTTCCTGAAACCCCACCTTGTGTTGTTTTAATATTCAAATCTACTTTCGGATCATATATTTCAAAATCATTAGGAAAAATATATTCCGGATTTTTTATCATTTTCAAATTTCCTGAACCGGAAATATTCCACTTAATAGTGATGCCTTCATTTGTTTTAACATTTTCTGAAGTAATGGAAGATGTTATCTTGTAGTCTCCCACAGCACCCGAAAAAGAAGTCGGTTTACCAACCGGAAGAGGTTTAACATTAATAGTAAGCGGATTAGTTTGCAGTGTCTTTCTTATATTAGCATATTGATCATTTTCGAAGAAACTTCTTGCTCTACGTACAAGAACTGTAGCTTCAATATCCATTTTTGCTGACGGAATAGTTATCGTTCCCGTTTTTTGTGGAAATAAGTAGTATTGTTGATATACAGCAGTCCGGTATGTTTTTCCATTATATGTTTCTACATTTACAGGAGCATTTGCAGAAGCATCTAATGTCTGAGAAATAAAACCATCAAAGTCCGGACTCAAATTAGATGCAGGGCTTATATTTACCCTGAAATAGAATTTATATGTGATAAGAAATCCTTCATTTTCATATACGGTATTTTTAGCTACATGGGCTCTTAAAAATACATCGTCCGCTCCAATTTCAGGAGAAACAGCACTTTCTTCTTGTCGATTTTGTGCAACTGCCTGATTAGTTTTATCTGCCGGAATAACTTTAATTGTCAAACTATTTGACTGATATGAACTATTATTTACTGTAATAGTGGCTGAACCTATTTCAAAGTTACCTTCTTCCTTTGCCTGCAGAATATAAGTATATGTTTCTGTAACTTCTGTTTCTACTTGACTTCCGGTTATTCTTACACTCGAACCTCTGGAAACTTCCGGACCAAATTTAATTTCAAATCCATTAATTTCAGGTATTCTTATATCTTTTCCTTTATCATTCAATGTGTAAGATAACCTGAATTGCTGTCCTACAGCAACAGTTCTAGGCGCTGATGCTTTGAAAACAACATCAGCTAAAACCGAACTAGTTACAATTAAAAGGATGTTTAACAATAATATTTTGTGCTTCATCATTTTTACCAATCTTTATCAGGTTTATTACGAGACATCTGTTTTTTTGCTTCCTGTTCTTTTACTTTATTTTGAGTCTTTTTCTCATCTTGCGATAAAGCTTCCAATATTTGATCAGCTTTTTCTTTATCTATATTAGAATTATCTTGTTGGTTTTGTTTTTCTTGTTCTTCTTTCTTATCCTGCTGATTTTGCTTTTCCTGTTGCTGTTGCTCTTGTTCTTTTTTATCTTTATCCTGTTGGTTTTTGTCCTGATTTTGCTGTTGATCGTTTAGCAATTTTTGAGCTAACGCCAAGTTATAACGGGTTTCATTATCTTTCGGATCATTAATTAGAGATTGCTTATATGCTGCTATACTTTTACCATAATCTTTAGCATTCATAAAAATATTTCCCAAATTATGCCATGTTTTTCCCTCAATTTTCTTGTCTTTAGATTCAGCTAAAACAACCTGATATTGTTCCATTGCTTCTTTTAATTTTCCTTGTTTGTACAAAGAATTTCCAAGGTTATATGCGGCTTCTACAGATCTGGTATTTTCTTCCAAAGCTTTTCTATAAGCTATTTCTGATTCTGTATAATGTTCTTTATTATATTGTGCATTTCCTTCCCTGAGTTGTTTCCTCACTTCTTTTTGAGAAAAAGAGGGAAAAACAAACAAAATCAAGATAAACGACAAATATATTTTGAATTTCATCATATAAATATTAAATAGTTACTGTCATGAAAATAACTTTATCTTTTGATACACACGGTTTTTTCTATCAAAAATAAAAAAGTCCAGAATCAAGATGAATAATGCCAGCCAAGCGAATATTTGAAATTTTTCATCATATTCCGAATATACTTTACTTTCCAATTCTATCTTATTCATTTTATTCAATTCTGATTGTAATGTTTTCAAAGCAATATTCGTATTATCCGAACGAACATAAATTCCTTTTCCGGCAGATGCTATTTGTTGACACATTTGTTCATTCAGTCCGGAAACAATAAAATTACCGGATGCATCTTTCCTGAAATTATTAGTTCCTGGTTGAACTGGAATCGGGGCTCCGGCAGTTGTCCCCACTCCTACTACATTAATTTTCACTCCTTTTTCTGCAACATCTTTTGCAATTCCGACAGCATCATCTTCATGGTTTTCACCATCAGTAATAACAATAATTGTTTTTTCTGAAGTTTCATTATTGGAAAACGAATTAGATGCCAAAGAAATAGCAGAACCAATTGATGTCCCTTGCTTCGAAACCATTTGTGTATTGATGGAAGATATAAACATTTTTGCTGCTATATAATCTGAAGTTATAGGCAATTGGATATAAGCATCTCCTGCAAAAACAATAAGTCCCACTTTATCATTTCCAAATCCATCAACCATTTTAGAAAGCATTTGTTTAGATTTTTCCAAACGGCTTGGACTGATATCTTCAGCAAGCATTGAATTAGATACATCTAAGCAAACCATTACCTCAATACCTTTCTTTTTTACAGTTTCCAATTTCGTTCCAAATTGAGGACCTGCTATCACAAAAATACATAAAGTTATTCCGGCAAACAAAAACCAAAACTTCAAGGATTGTTTTTTGTGAGAAACATCCGGCATCAATGTTTTTAACAATTGAGGATTACCGAATTTTCTCAAATCTATCCTTTTCTTGTATATATAGTACAAATAAATTACAAAAAGTACCGGAAGTACAAAAAGTAAATATAAATAATCCGGATGTGCGAATCTAAACATAGTTTATACAATTATGGTATGTTCCTCAATACTTTATATTTTAATATTGCTTCCACAAACAGGAGTAAAAAGGCTACAAGAGCAAAATACAAATATTCTTCTTCTCGCTTACTATATTCTTTGACATCCATTTTCGATTTCTCCATTTCATCTATCTCCTTATATATTGCTTTCAAAGAATTATTATCTGTAGCACGAAAATGTAATCCTCCTGTTAATTGAGATATTTGTGTCAATGTCTTCTCATCTATTTCAACCCGTCCTTTCATATATCTTACACCAAAAGGGGTCTGATATGGCATTTCTGCTTCTCCTTTTGTTCCTACAGCAATAGTATAAACACGAATATTATATTTTTTTGCAATTTCTGCTGCTGTAGATGGAGCTACATCTCCCGAATTGTTAGAACCATCTGTCAACAAAATAATTACCTTAGACTTTGCCTGACTATCTTTGATTCTATTAATTGCTGTGGCCAAACCATTTCCAATAGCAGTTCCATCTTCAATAATTCCGCATTGAACTTTACTGAAAAGATTAAGAAGAACAGCATGATCCGTTGTAAGCGGACATTGGGTAAAACTTTCTCCTGCAAAAACAACCAATCCGATATTATCATTATGTCTGTCTTTAATGAATGAAGATGCTACTTGTTTAGCAGCCTCTAAGCGGTCTGGTTTTAAATCTCTTGCCAACATGGAAGTAGATACATCTAAAGCAAGCATAATATCAATTCCTTCTGTTTCAGTGTTCTGCCAATTTCTGGTGGATTGTGGGCGTGCTAATGCCACAATTAACATTGCAACTGCTAACATCCGGCAAATAAACGGTAAATGCCTTAAACGAGATTTATAATTTACAGGAATTTTTTCAAATGCTTGTGTTGCTGATATTTGTAAAGATGCATGAGATTTTTGTAATTTTCTAATATACCAAAATAGCATTGGTATAAGCAACAACAAGAAAAAAAGGTATGTAGGATTTGCAAACGTCATCGATTTAAATTTTAGTTGTTAGCTTTATTTTCATTTCTTTTTTCTTCCTCCGAACCATTTTTATCTACAGATGGCTGTTGCAATTCTTCTATTTTGGTTTGATTGATAAACAAATAAGCATTTAGAAGAGTCATTTCATTGTCATTAGGAAGAGGTGTGTATTTTGCAAACTTAACCAGATCGGCTAATTCTAAAATTTGTTTTAATGTTTCGGAAGTAGAATGTACTTCTTGAAGACGTTGTATTTCTTCTAAAATTTCATCTGAAGTCATTTCTAAGGCATAAATACCGAATCTATCCATCAGATATATTCTAAGTACCTCTGTTATTTGCGTATAATATTCTTTATTTCTTCCTTGTTGCCATAATTTCTCTTGCTTAATCTTATCCAATTTGGATATTGCTTCCACATGTGGTGGTAGTTTTGGTTTATTTTTAATAAAACCAAATACCGGTTCTTTCTTCTTTCGTTTTTGTATGATATACATACTCATGCAAAACAAGAAAAGGGACAATAACACGATCCAGACATAAATATAATAATCTGAAAAAACAAAATCCGGTTTCAAAACGGTTTTAATATCATAAAAACCGTTTTCCGGATCTATTTCAGGAAAGGTCACCACTTTTAATACCAAAGCATTAGATTGTAATGTATCTAAAGCATCAATAACCGTAAACGGAGGAATTACATACAAAGCTGAATCAAACGATGTAATCAAATAATCCTTTTTCAGTAATATCCGGTCATTATCTGCTTTACTTGTATCTATTGGAAAAGACTCAAGTATCATGATATTTTTAACAAGTGTATCTGAAAAAACAGGCCATTCGATCTTTTTATCTTTATTCGTAACAACTTCCACATGAATAGTGGCTTGTTCCCCTATCATAAGTAAAGTAGAATCTATTGATGCATGAATAATTGTTTGTGCTTTCAATGGTTGTAAAAACACTAAAAAACAAATTCCAAACATTATTTTTAAATATTTTGTCAACCTCATTAGTTACGTTTATTGAAAAGGTTTATCAATGCTTTTACATAATCTTCACCGGTAGAAACAGAGGTAATATCAACCTTACTCTTTTTCAAGGCATCATTCATTTTATTTTGCCTGTTCTCCCACCATTGTTTATATGCTTCGCGCACTTTTAAAGAAGATGTATCTATCCATTTTTCGTTACCGGTTTCTGCATCTTTTAACTTCATCAGTCCAACATTCGGAAGTTCTGTTTCCCGTTTATCATAAACCTGAATGGCTACAATATCATGCTTTTTATTAGCAATAGTCAAAGCATCAAAATAATTACCGGTATCAATAAAATCAGAAATCAAAAATGATGTACAATGCTTTTTTATAGCATTGGTTAAATACTTCATTGCCA
>JAVBMM010000164.1:0-6079 GCA_031552425.1 Bacteroidales bacterium
AAGAATATTTGTTGGAGCGTCAACTAAAACCGGAAGCAAGGAAAGATATTATTAAAATATTATTAGAAAATGATATTTTACCTACTTCTATGATAGATATATCGGATGGCTTGTCATCAGAGCTGTTACACATATGTAAACAAAGTAAAGTAGGGTGTAGAATATATGAAGAAAAGATTCCTATTGATTATCAGACTGCAGTAATGGCTGAACAATTTAATATGAATGTAACTACTGCTGCATTAAATGGGGGAGAGGATTATGAATTATTATTCACAGTACCTTTGAGTATGCATGAAAAAATGGAAAGTATTTCTGCTGTAAAAATTATAGGTTATATAAGTGATTTGGAATCAGGGGCTTGTTTGATAACGAGGGATAATGAAGAGATCAAATTAACGGCTCAAGGTTGGAATTCTATGCTCAAAAAAGAATAAAATCTTCAAAAAGGTTGTGTAAATAAAAAAAAGTAGTACCTTTGCACTCGCTAAAATGATGGTGCCATAGCTCAGTTGGTAGAGCAACGGACTGAAAATCCGTGTGTCCCTAGTTCGATTCTTGGTGGCACCACTTGACAAAAAGGAGAAAAGATGAAAATCCCTGAAAGTAAATGACTTTCAGGGATTTTTCTTTTTCTCAAAAAGTGCCGTTTTAAGGGAATAAAGGCAATCTGCGGTTTTTCTATACATCTATTCTTATTTTTGACAAACAGGACAAAAATAAAAAACAATAATATAAAGCTGGGAATTAATTCTGAATCTATCAGTATGATAATGCATTATTTTCTGCAATAAACTTCCATAATGGAGCAGCCATCAATGATTGTTTGATTTCATTGCTGAGCAATAGTCTTTTGACATCTTCCAGGGATAATAAATGGACTGAAAGTTCTTCTGTTTCATCCAGATTCTGTTCCTGAATTTTTTCAACATCCCTTGCCAAAAAACAATGCGTCAGGTTATTTACTGTAGAAGGATTGGCAGAAATAACCATATGTTCTTCCCACGATCCGTTGCCATAACCCGTTTCTTCCAATAATTCCCTTTGTGCCGAAATCAGGGGAGAATCATCTTCTTTTTCACAAACGCCAGCACATAATTCAAAATTCACACTTTTTATGCCATGACGGTATTGTTTTACGAAAACAAATTGTTTCTCTTTGGTTATTGCAATCACATTTATCCATTCGGGATATTCCATTACATAATAAGACGGAATTTGTTTTCCACTTGGTAGCAGTATATGATCTCTCCTGACTGTAAACCAAGGTTCTGTAAACAGATACTCACTATTTAGGACTTTCCAATGTAAATTTTCATCTATTGTTTTCATTATCTCAATCTTTGTAGTTCTCTTTTATTTGCAGTAAAGTACAAAATTATAAATATTCATGATAACTCCCTGTATTTTTTAATTAAGAAAGGACATTTACTACAATCCGATATTTGGATACTTTTCATCTTATAATCTGTCCTAACTTTGTACTGTAAATGAAAACAATTTTGATTACAAGAGTATCAAGCAGCACAAGGCGCTGCCTATTATGGTACGGATCACTGAAAGATTTTATCTTATTCAAAAATTACATGGAAGATAATTACTTGGAATATCCGCTGGTTGAAGAAATGGCTGAAAATCTGGGCATGAATACCAATTTACTATGGAAAAAGTACGCACTATAATGAATGATATAATGAAATAATAACATGAAATAGAGCATAGGTTGGCTCCCATTTGGCGAAGATTGGAGTTTCAATAGTTTCTATAGATCTTGTACCCAATCATCTAAATGTCCGAACTTTCCTTCTTCAAAGTCCTGAAAAGCTTGCTCAATTTCTCTGCGGGTGTTCATAACAAAAGGACCTGCAGCAGCAATAGGCTCATTTAAAGGTTCTCCACTCAATACTAATAAAATAGCCTCCTCTTCTGCTTGTAAGATAATGTCTTCTCCTTTGTTTTGAAATAAAATAAATTGATTCGTAGGAACAATTTCTTTATTATTTACTTTTACCGAACCTTTTACTACCAATATTCCGGTGTTGTAACCGGATGGTAAAGATAAGGTGCATTTTGCTGCTTTTTTTAGCTTGACATTATACATTTCTATTGGTGAAAAAGTAAAAGCAATACCTTGTATACCTTGATAATTTCCGGCAATTACTTCTATTTTTCCACTTTCGTCTGGTAATTGATAAACAGGAATATTATTATGGATGAGAGCTTGGTATTTAGGAGGTGTCATTTTATCTTTTTTAGGAAGATTCACCCAGATTTGTGCCATATGGAAATCACCTCCTTGTTTATTGAATAATTCTTCGTGGTATTCTTTATGTAAAACTCCCCCTCCGGCAGTCATCCATTGTAGGTCTCCTTCTCCAATCACGCCTCCGTTTCCGGCGCTATCATGATGAGCTATCTTACCCTGATAAGAAACTGTTACCGTTTCAATTCCACGATGAGGGTGTACCCCAACACCTTGAGGAATATTACTTGGCGGAAAAAGCATTTTAGCATTATAATCCAATAAAAAGAAAGGACTCATGCGTTGCATGTCCAATAAAGTAGGGAAAAAATTGTGCACTTTGAATCCATTGCCTACCATGCGAGTGGGAGGAGGTGCTAATACCTGTTCAATCTCTTTTATATTCATTGCCTAAAGGTTTAATTACTTTCTATATAACGAATATTCATTTGTTTTGTTCATGTTTTTGTGAGTGCAGAATTAGAAATATACAGTTTTATACTTCCTGTTCATTATTCAATAACTTTTCAGGTTTTGCAGAAAGAACTTCCTCACGAAGTTTTTTGATTAGTTTCTTAAAATCATTTAAGTTTATTTTTCCCGAATGGTAATAGGCTGCCAGTTGTTGTTTGAAATCTTTAGATTCTTGTAATTTATTAAAAAAATCAAGAGAAAAACCAATGGAAGAAGACGGTTTAATATCTAATGTATCCCACCATTTATAGAGTGAATCAGATAGATGTTTTGTATCAGCTTTGAGGAATTGCTTGAAGAGGTATTTCTCGCTTTGTTTGTATTTTTCCCGGGATAAGCGCCATTTTTTGTATTGATAGATACTTATACGAACAAGTATAAAGAGCATAAGCAGTGTGGCAATTGCAATTCCTGCGAATTGGTACCATGGAAACCCAAAAATATGGAGTGTTTCTTTCTTTTTATTCTGATCCCCGAGTGCACCCGTTGTGGCTTGTAGACTATCTCTTAATGTTGTAAGAATACCTAAATTGGGATTTTCCGCAATGTGTAACTTCTTTTCTGTAAGCGTGCGTTCTTGCATCTTTCCAGTGTATGGATTCCAAAACGATAAACGTACTTCAGGAATGGTAAAATCTCCGGATTTTTCTAATAAGTAAGTAATGGATTGAATGCTTTTTCCGTTTACATCTCCACCTGTTTTTGAGTCATCCAAAACAGGATCTTTAGGATAAACGCTTGCCCATTTTATTTGGTATTGTTCTGAAATATTTGGTATAAATTGAGGTAGAGTTCCTTTTGCATCGACAGTGACAGTACGTTCGATAACATCACCGACTTTTAGATTATTCAGGTTGGTATTCCATTTTTCAGTAATACTTAAATCTTTGGCTACAAGCCAGGTGTCTGTTTTTTTATCATGGGGAATGTCTTTGACGATGAATTTATGTATACTGGTATGAATAACTACTTTACGAGCTGTAGAACTTCCTTCGGGTGGACTTTGTGCTGTGATTTCTAAAGAAGGAATACTAAATTCTCCTGCTTTATAAGGAAAAACAATGTAATAAAACTGTACACCCGGATATTGTTTTCCTCCCACAGTAAACATGCCGGGTTGTGTCTTATCAAAAGGCACGATAAAGGCATTCGGGATTTGAAGGTTTGTAAATTCTAACGGAGCGGTAAACCAAGTTTTTGTGTAAACGGTGATATTTACACGGAAAGGTTGTTGTACATATACTGAATTCCGACTTAAATCTATAATGGCGGATACTTGAGCTTGTATGTTTTTTCCAAAGAACAAAAAAAAGAACACAAAAATGATAAAGTACAAAGGGTTTATTTTTTCGTGTCTTTGTGTCTTCGTGTTTACACTTTTATGTATTGTATGAATTTGTTTCATTTTACCAATCTTCTTTTTCTTGTTTTACATCTGGATAGTATTTTTGTTTTTGTATTTCGAAGCGTCGATGAAGAAATTCTCCCGGATCAGCATTTGTTTTTTGCATCAATACTCTTGTTTCTATAGGAGTTTGTTTATCCATTTTAAAATCTTTGGGAGGAAATTTTTGTTCTTTTGCACGATGAATATTGCTTTGTACTTCATCTGACGCGCGATCCCCTTTTGTCGGAAGTTTTTTTACTTCGGTGTCAGATGATAATTGTTCTTCTTCAGGTTTGGGTTTATGTTCTTTCAATTTTTCTTTGACTGTATTTTTTAAAATACTGTCAATACTGTTTATATGGGGATGAAACCGCAATATACTTTCAGCCTGGTCTTTCATTAGTTTGGAAGCATCAATATTATGCAGAGATTGTTCCTGAAGTGATGCGTCTAAGGATGCTGCATTTTGAAAAGCCGTAATTGCTTCGTCATAATATCCCAATTTTGCCAAAGCTAAACCATAATTATATTTTCCAATAGCAGTTGTGTCATCTGCCAATAATTCGACAACGCTTTGAAAATCTTCGTTTTTGAAATAGGCGGCAGCTTTATGTATATTATCAGTAAATAATTCTGCAGCTTGTTCGTAATTTCCTTTTTCATATAGTTTTTCAGCACGATAATCTGCTGAATACCACCAGTCAGCATGTTTACTTTCCGGACTGCATGAACTGAAATTAATTATTAGCAGAGGAATCCAACACCATTGTACTACCCAACCTTTTCGGAACCAGAGTAAAAGAATTAAAAGAGCCGGAAATAGTAACCATATTCCTTTATCGTCCCATTCTTGAGCATCTTGTTTTTTATCTTTTTCAAAAACGAGCTTATCACTGATACGTTTGGCAATATCTTCCACATCTGATTTGTCGAGAGTAATGGTAGTAATGTTAATTTTATCATTTTGTTTGAGATTGTTCAGTGCTGTAGGCGATTGTTGAGAAATAATATTCGTCTTGGGAATGATAGCTCCATTAGGTGTTGAGAAAAGTAAGATTTCCAGTTTGTGGATAGAATTATTGATGTAATCGGAAAGCATAACGGCTTCATTATCATTAATTACATCAGTCATTAATAAAATAGTACTTGGAGCTTCCACATGCTTCATCAATGTATCTATTAATCCAATATTTAGTGCCATATTAGTTCCTTGCACAGGCATTTCCCAATTGTAAAGACTGCGCGTATGGTGCTTCACTAGTTTATAATCGGCAGTAAATGGTAGTACCATGTGCGGAGTTCCGGCAAATCCAATTAATCCCGCGCGGGCACGGGGATTAGCATCCAGAAAATCGGAAATTTTCATTTTCGCTCTTTCCAAACGTGAAGGTTGGATATCTGTTGCCGTCATGGATTTCGACATATCTAAAGAAATTAGCACTACTGCCGGAACCTTTTCTCCCGGAATAATACGTTTTTTCCATGTGGGACCTGCTAATGCCAGAATCATGAAAAAGAGTCCGAAAAATAAAGAAAGTAAAGGTAATATAATTGCTTTTTTGCTGCTTTTACTGAACATGTACGGACGTAAGGCTGGTGCAATGATATTTTTCCAATTTTTTTGTTCACGATTACTTAGCACTAAAAGAAGGACAACGATGATTAATGGAATATACAACCACAATGCCCAAGGTCTTAAAAAATGAAATGCATGGGGGGTAAAATCGGATAATATGTTGAAAAATGATATCATATAATATTTACAGGAAAACGCTTAATTGTGGAAATTGTTCAGCTAAAATGTTTTTCTCTGTCTAAATAAAAAAAGTGAGAAGATCTATACTTCTTATATAGAGAGTGATTTTTAATGAATCTACTAATAATATAAGCATAAACGAAGTAGAATATCAAGCAGGAGAAGTAAAAACACTTCTCCTGCTTGATATTAGTTGAAAAGTCTACTTTTTGCCAAATAA
>JAVBMM010000119.1:0-12281 GCA_031552425.1 Bacteroidales bacterium
TGAAAGAATTACCTAAAAGGACTTTCGATGTAGGAATTGCAGAAGCTCACGCAGTAACTTTCTCTGCAGGATTAGCTAAAGAAGGGATGTTACCTGTTTGCAATATTTATTCTTCATTTGCACAACGTGCTTTTGATCAAATCATCCATGATGCCGCATTGCAGCACCTAAACATGGTATTGTGTCTGGATAGGGCAGGTTTAGTGGGAGAAGACGGCGCTACTCATCATGGAGCTTTCGATTTGGCTTTTCTCCGTTGTATTCCCAATTTAACCATTGCTTCACCCATCAATGAACACTATTTGAGAAACCTGATGTATACGGCAACGCAACCAGATATGGGAACATTTGTTATTCGTTATCCTCGTGGAAAAGGAGAACTAACCACTTGGAGAAACGAGCCGGAAATTCTCCCCATAGGTAAAGGAAAAAAACTCAAAGACGGGGAACATACCGTCGTTCTAAGTATAGGACCTATCGGATACACTGCCAGGAATGCTATCAAATTGGCAGAAGAAAAAGGGGCAAAATCCATCGGACATTACGATATGATATTTCTTAAGCCCATTGATGAAGATCTACTCCATGAAATTGCAGGAAAATATAAACAAATCGTTACAGTAGAAAACGGTACAATCAAAGGAGGATTGGGAAGCGCTGTAATAGAATTTCTTGCCGATAATCACTATACAAACAATGTTAAACGTATCGGTATCCCCGATAAATTTATTGAACATGGTTCTATACCTGAATTATATCAATTGTGCGGTTTAGACGCTGAAAGTATCAGCAAAATTTTATTATGAAAATTATTATTGCCGGCGCCGGAGAAGTCGGTACACACTTGGCAAAACTTCTTTCGCAAGAAAATCAGGACATTATTTTAATGGATCCGAATGAAGAACGATTGGCTTTCACGAATACCAATCTCGAAATTATGCCGGTCATAGGAAATCCTACATCCATCAATGATTTACAAAGGGCGAGTGTCAATACAGCCGACCTTTTTATCGCCGTGACTCCGGAAGAAACAACCAATATTACAGCTTGCATGCTTGCTACCAACCTCGGAGCCGACAAAACATTCGCCCGAATCAACAATCAAGAATATCTACTTCCTAAAAACAAAGAATTTTTCAAAAGTTTGGGTGTGGATTCTTTGATCTATCCTGAAATGCTTGCAGCAGAAGAAATCGTAAATGCCGTAAAAAGACCTTGGGCAAGATTGTGGTGGGAACTCTGTGACGGTGAATTAATATTGATTGGAGTAAAAGTTAGAAACAATGCTCCTATTGTAGGAAAATATTTACATGAATTATCCCGTGACGAAAAAATATATCATATTGTTGCTATCAAAAGAGATAATGAAACAATTATTCCGAGAGGAGATGATCAGGTAAAATCTGGTGACGTAGTATATTTTACAACTACTAAAAACAATATAGAAACCATCCAAAAACACACGGGGAAAGAAGTCATTCATGTAAAGAAAGTTATCATCATGGGAGGGGGCAGAATCGCTGTAAAAACTTCTCAATACCTTCCTTCTAATTTGCAAATTAAAATTTTAGAATTAAACAAAGACAAAAGTTACAAAATAGCTGAAATAGTAGGAAGCAATACTTTGATTATCAACGGAGACGGAAGAGATACAGAGCTTTTATTACAAGAAAATATTAAAGATTGCGACGCCTTCATCGCTCTTACCGGCAATTCCGAAACAAATATTTTAGCATGCTTGGCTGCCAAACGCTTTGGGGTTTCAAAAACCGTTGCACAAGTAGAAAATATCGACTACATCACCATGGCGGAAAAAATGGACATTGGAACCGTTATTAACAAAAAGCTACTTTCCGCCGGACATATTTACCAATTCCTATTAAATGCAGATGTTTCCAATGTTAAATGCCTGACTTTTGCCAATGCCGACGTTGCCGAATTAGTCGCCAAACCGGGGTCCAAGATCACAAAAAAACCGGTAAAAAACCTTAATTTTCCTAAGGACATGACTTTAGGAGGATTAATTAGAGATGGTAAACCTATCATTATCGAAGGAGAAACCTGCATCCAAGCTGAAGACCATGTAGTAATCTTCTGTATGGGTGCCGCAATACACAAACTACAAAATTATTTTAACTAAGATATATAACCAACTGTTAATTAAAATAATGAGAAGAAAAAATCAATTACTGAATGTACATTTTATTTTCCGTGTATTGGGATTTATCTTGTGTTTAGAATCGATATTTTTATTCATATCAGCTTGCGTATCATTTATTTATAAAGATTCCGGAGGAGACGATTTATTAATTGCCGCTGGAAGTGCTTTAACCTTCGGAGTCCCATTCATCTTATTGGGACCCAAACAAAAAGCTAAAAACATAGGAAAAAGAGAAGGTTTTTTGACAGTCTCTCTCTCATGGCTCATTTTTTCTTTATTTGGCATGATTCCATTCTATATTAGCGGAGCTATTCCTTCTATTACAGATGCTTTTTTTGAAACAATGTCAGGACTCACCACTACAGGTTCTTCTATTTTAACCCAAGTAGAAAGTCTTCCTAAAGGACTTCTTTTTTGGAGGAGTCTCCTACAATGGTTAGGAGGTATGGGAATGATTGTCTTTTCTCTTGCTCTACTTCCTTTGTTAGGTGGAGGAGCTATTCATCTTTATGACGCTGAAACCACAGGTATCACACACGATAAATTCCGTCCGAGAGTCGGACAAATTGCCAAACGGCTTTGGGGAATCTATTTAGGATTAACCCTAGTACTTTTATTTTTATTATATATAGGTCCCATGGATTTTTTTGATTCCCTGTGCCATGCCCTTTCTACTATGTCTACCGGAGGATATTCCACCAAGCAAGAAAGTGTTGGTTATTGGGACTCCGCTTATATAGATTATGTAATAAGTGCTTTTATGATCATAGGATCCATCAACTTTTCTCTAATTTATTTTTTCGTGAAAGGAGATTTTAGAAGAGTATTCAAAGACGAGGAACTAAGATGGTACCTGATCATTATTGCATGTGCCACTTTAATAGTTTCCCTCTACCTGATTAAGGACATGCACGAACAAAATTACACACTTTCATTTCGTTCTTCCTTATTCCAAGTAGTTTCAATCATTTCCACAACAGGGTTTGCCACCGCTGACTATGTGGTCTGGGGACCATTTTACTGGATTATCTTCATCCTGTTGATGGTTGTATGCGGATGTGCAAGTTCCACCAGTGGAGGAATGAAAATGATCCGCTTGGTTGTATTGGCAAAAAACACTTCAAACGAACTAAAAAAACAACTTCATCCGAGGGCAATTATTCCCGTACGCATCAACGGAACCGCTTTGTCTCCGGAAGTTGTACAACGAGTCATGTCGTTTGTCTTTCTGTATATTTCAATCATTTTCATCAGTTGGCTATTCTTTACAGCCACAGGCATGGATTTTAACGAATCTTTAGGAGCATCGGTAACAGCTATCAGTAATGCAGGACCTGGACTCGGGAGCGTAGGCCCTTATGGTTGTTTTGCCGAAATCCCGGATATATCTAAATGGTATATGTCTTTTCTGATGATGATCGGCCGCTTGGAATTATTCACTGTATTAACACTCTTAACTCCAGGATTTTGGAAAAAAATGTAATTAAGAGCCTATTTAGATTTTACTCACAAAACTTAAACAGGCTCTAAAAATATCTAATTATTTCTTCTTGGGTTTTGCTTTGGGTTTTATTTCCGGTAACTTATCAATCACTTTATATTTGGACAATTCGATCGTCAACAATTCATCCAATTCTTTCACTTTATCTTGATAAGTAGGATCAAGAGCTAAATTTTTACTTACTAATTTACCTTTGGATTGATCATATAATTCCTGACTTACTATCGGTTTACCTGGTTCCTTAAATTTCACCCAACGCGTATACCTGTATTGTTCTGTACGCATGGAATATCCCATTAAATTATCCCCACCCTTGTCCCGAGGATATTGGCTAATAGCTACATCTTTTATTTTTGCTTGCGGATTCTTCAAAACGGGCAATAAACTTTTTCCTTGTAAGTGAGAAGGTAAAGGCAAATTAGCCAACTCACATAATGTCGGATAAACATCAACATATTCTACCAAAGAAGTTGATTTTTGTCCTTTCTTAAACCCCGGAGCAACAACAAACAACGGAGCATTGGTATCAAACTCTTGATTAGAATGTTTGCACCACTGTCCATATTCTCCCAGTTTCCATCCATGGTCTCCCCAAAGTACAATAATGGTATTATCAGCTAAACCATTCGCTTCCAAAGCATCCAATAATTGTCCCAGCAAGTTATCTACAAAGCTGACACAAGCGCGATAACCATGTATGAGTTTTTTCGTATCATAATCATTGATAGAGCCTTTTGCCGGCATCCCATGATATTTACGTAATTCTCCGAAATTAGCCATTGATTCCTCCGGCATTCCTACAGGAAGTTTTCTTTTGGGAATAACAATATCCTTTTCATCATACAAATCCCAATACTTTTTAGGAGCTACAAAAGGAAGGTGCGGTCTGTAAAGCCCGACAGCCAAGAAAAACGGGTTATCTTTTAATTCTTTCATCCGTTCAATGGCCACTTTCACAGAACGGGAATCTCTCATATCCTCCTGAGGAATATTGGTT
The DNA here is from genome assembly GCA_031552425.1 of Bacteroidales bacterium. Lineage (GTDB taxonomy): Bacteria > Bacteroidota > Bacteroidia > Bacteroidales > Azobacteroidaceae > JAISFI01. The sequence continues at coordinate 4,660 of JAVBMM010000119.1, forward strand.
GAATAATAAGGTAAACTTTTACCTGCAATTGCCGGACCATCACTCTGCATATTCACTGTATCTCCCGAAGTGATTGGAGAAAGTTTACCGAAAATATCATCCGGATTCCACCCCTTCACAGACCAAGCTAATTCATCATCTTTATTTCCATGTCCAGTATGATAGATTTTACCCACTCTTTCCGTTCTATAACCATTTTCCTTGAAATATTGAGGTAAAGTAACTACATCCGGAACACTTGTTCGAAAATAAGTCGCCAAATCATAAATACCTATCGCATCAGGACGTAAACCTGTAAGGAGACTATTACGAGTAGCGGCACTTACAGCTTGTTGGCAATATGCCCGCTGAAAAATAGTTCCTTGTGATGCCAATCTGTCAAAATTAGGAGTTTGCATGTAAGATGCCCCAAAACAATTCAATTCCGGGCGTAAATCATCCACTGCAATAAAAAGAACATTAGGCTTTTTTTCTTTACCTTCAGCTTTTGTAAAAGGCAAAGCCGCCATTCCGATCATACAAAAAATCAAATCTTTTTTCATGGTTTTATTTCTAATTATTGAACTTATCTATTCGGTTGTAAAGATAGGAAATAAAAGGATTACTTCACTTTTCATCTGTAATTTAACCAACACTTTACGGAACATTTTTTTAGATACCTTATTTTCTATCAAGTTTAAAATTAAAATCTGTTCTACCCTAACTAATTCTATTCCAAACCCCTTGCATGAAACATTTTACAAACATATCTTTGTCCCAAAAGCAGAACAGATAAATGGCAAATATCTTTCATTTCATACAAGAAGAAGCAAGTCATAACAAAGCTAAACATGCACAAATTGTCGACGCCATTATTTTAATGATCAATGGAGGACATTTGCATGCAGGAGACATGTTACCTTCTGTAAACAGCTTTATGATGAAAACAGGATTTGCCAGGATGACTGTGGTTAAAGCGATGGAAAAACTTAAAAATCAAGGAGTAATTGAATCAAAAAATAAAGTTGGTTATTTTGTCAGAAGTAAAAAGGTAAATAAAACCATCAATGTGATGTTTTTCCTCACTTCATTCGAATCACATCACGAAATACTTTACAATGAAATTACTGCCGGATTGGATCCAAATATTGTAATTGACCTCTATTTTCACCATTGTAATCCCGATATTCTCAAATCGGTTATCAAAGAAAAATTAGGTTTATACGAATTATATATCATCACCGGCTTCCAGCATCCTTCTGTAAAATGGGCATTAAATGATATTCCCAAACATAAACTGTTACAAATTATCAGACCACCGGTATTACAAGGAACCTCTTATGTTTGTCAACGATTCGATGAAAATCTATCAGATGCTTTGGAGCAAATTAAAGACCTCATAAAAAAATATGAGTCTTTTACATTAATATTTAGAGAAGGAAGAGATTTCCCCGATGGAATCAAAAATAATGTTGCTTCTTTCTGTAAAAAAAATGACATCAATTTCTTTATCGAATCTAATGTAGAACAAACATCGGTAAAAAAAGGATGTTCTTTTTTCGTCATTACCGACAATGACTTGATAGAGATTGTAAAATTAACAGAAGGACAAGGTTTGCAGATAGGAAAAGATATCGGCATTATTTCATACAACGAAACTCCGATGAAAGAAATAATTAGAAACGGAATAACTGTTATCAGTACTGATTTCAAGTTGATGGGACGCGAAATCAGAAATTTCATCGACACACAGAAAAATATACAAAAAGAAATTCCCACACAAGTCATTATTCGAAATTCTCTTTAATATTATAGAACATAACAAACAATAAAACTAAAAAAAACAGACATGAATCCATTGGTAGAAAAAATTGCAGAATGTGTTGAATTTGGAAAAATCAATCAATCCTCACCTTATCCTCCTGATATGAAAGGGCAACCTGGAGCCGATGAACTAACCGTACAGGCATTGGCAGAAGGAGTTTCTCCCGTTGAAATTCTCAACAAAGGATTAATCGTAGGAATGGGAAAAATCGGAGTAAAGTTTCGTGAGAATGAAGTATTTGTTCCGCAAGTTTTAATGAGCGCCAGAGCCATGAGTGGAGCAATGACTCACTTAAAAAAAATATTTTAATGACGGATCTGTACAACGAAAAGGCAAATTTATCATCGGAACTGTAGAAGGAGACTTGCACGATATCGGAAAAAACTTGGTAAGTATGATTGTGGAAGGAAACGGTTATGAAGTCATTGACCTTGGAGTAGACGTTTCCGCAGAAAAATTCATCAATGCCATCCAAGAGAATCCGGATGCATTTGTAGGAATGTCAGCACTACTCACAACTACCATGGCAAACATGGAAAAAATAAACAAAGAACTTAAGGCACGTTTCCCAAAAACTGTTGTTTGTATTGGTGGAGCACCCGTAAATGACGAATTTGCAAAGAAAATCGGAGCCGATCATTATGCTTCGGAACCACAAGCTCTGGTAGATATTTTAAATAGTTTAGTCGCTTAAAAACTAAAAACACATACTCAAATGAACATGAATGATTGGTCGGCTGAAATCATTGCCGGAAAAACACGAAAAGCTATTCCCATAATGACACATCCGGGTATTGAGTTAATCGGTAAACGGGTTATTGATGCTGTTCAAAACGGGGATATTCACGCACAAGCCATCCAGGCGCTTAGTGAAAAATACCCTTCAGCTGCCACTACGGTAATCATGGATTTAACATTAGAAGCCGAAGCATTCGGATGCCAAATTGCATTTCAGGAAGAAGACATGCCCCACATTATAGGAAGATTAGTCTGTGACATGGAAAGCGTTTCTAAACTACAAGTACCTGATTTAAATGCAAAAAGGATTCCTGAATATCTAAAAGCTAACCGTTTAACAGTAGAAAATACATCTGACAAGCCTGTTTTAGCAGGAGTTATAGGACCATTTTCACTTGCAGGAAGATTGTTTGACATGTCTGAAATCATGGTAGCTTGTTACATCGAACCGGATACTATCAATTTATTATTGGAAAAATGCAGTGAGTTTATTCTCAACTATTGTCGAGAATTAAAACGGATAGGATGCTCCGGGGTAGTTGTTGCCGAACCTGCTGCAGGACTACTTTCCAACGAAGACTGCACTCAATTTTCATCCATATACTTGAAAAAAATCTTCCAGGAATTGCAAGACGATAATTTCATGTTTGTACTTCACAATTGTGGAAATACCGGCCATTGTACTGACGCCATGCTATATACAGGAGCCAAAGGCTATCACTTCGGAAATGCCATAGACATGTTTGAGACACTCAAAAAATGTCCAAAAGATGTGCTCATTATGGGAAATCTTAATCCGGTAGGAGTACTTAAAATGATGAATCCGGAAGGCGTATATACAGAAACAAGTAAATTATTGGAAGCAACCAAAGAGTTCAATAACTATATACTTTCATCCGGTTGTGACGTTCCTCCTCATGTAAACCTTGAAAATATTGATGCTTTCTATAAAGCTTTGGAAAATTTCAATAAAAACAGATAAATATGACTGAATTTTCATATTATATCCCCACCAAAATTTTATTTGGCCCGGGGAAATTAAACGAATTGGCAAGAATTTCTTTACCCGGAAAAAAAGCTTTGATTGTAGTTTCTTCCGGAAATTCCATGAAAAAGAACGGTTATTTAGACCGCGTTGTCAACTTGTTAAAAGAAAATAATCAGACAAATGCTGTCGTTTTCGATAAAATTCTACCTAATCCCATCTTATCTCATGTAACTGAAGGTGCTGAATTGGCAAAAAAGGAATCGTGCGATTTTGTTATCGGATTAGGAGGTGGCAGTAGCATCGACTCAGCAAAAAGCATCGCCTTGATGGCTAATAATCCCGGAAATTACTGGGACTACATCGCGGCCGGGAGCGGAAAAGGAAAACAACCCGAAAATAAGCCGTTACCAATCATTGCTATAACTACAACAGCAGGAACAGGTACCGAAGCGGATCCCTGGACGGTAATAACAAGGGAAGAAACAAAGGAAAAAATCGGCTTCGGAAATTTTGATACTTTTCCGAGGATTTCTATTGTTGATCCGGAGTTAATGTTATCCATTCCTCCATTATTGACTGCATTTCAGGGATTTGATGCTCTTTTTCATGCGATAGAAGGATATATTTCCCTTGCCTCCACTCCCATGAGTGATATTTATGCCCTGAAAAGTATTGAACTACTCAGTAAATATTTACCTCAAGCCGTGAATAATGGAAATGATTTGGAAGCTCGTACACAAGTAGCTTTTGCCAATACCCTTTCCGGAATGGTAGAATCATTATCTTCTACCACTTCACAACATGCTATGGAACATGCTTTGAGCGCTTTCGCCCCTTCCCTTCCGCATGGAGCAGGCTTAATCATGCTTTCCGAAGCTTATTTTTCTTTCTTTGCTGATAAGATTCCTCATCTGTTGAATAACATAGTTTGTGCTATGCAAGGAAACAATGTTTCTTCCCAGAATACGAAAAATAATTGTAGCTTTGTAGACATGTTGTTAAAATTGCAGGAACAATGCCATGTAAAAAACTTGAAAATGTCCGATTATGGCATCCAAAGGACAGATATTCCTGACATGGTTCAAAATGCATACAACACCATGGGAAAACTTTTCAAAAGAGACCATTATACCCTTTCGGTAGAAGAAACAACGCAAATCATGGAACGCGCTTATTGTTAACATTAAAATAAAAACACAACATGAATTCTAGAAGAAATTTTGTCAAAAAAGCCGGAGCAAGCTTGCTCCTGATGGGTACAAGTTCCACATTCTTTTCCGGAAATACATACGGAAACAATCTGCAAGAAAAGAATGAAAAGAACACAAAAAATCAAAAAGATCTATTCAAAATATCCTTTGCCGGATATAGTTTCAGGCACTTAGACATTGATTCCACATTAAGTATAATGGATCAATTGGATGTTCGTTACCTCTGTGTCAAAGATTTTCATCTTCCACTCAAAAGTACGGATGAAGAAATTGCTGCATTCAAAGCTAAGCTTGCAGCAAAAAAAATCACAGGCTATGCTGTAGGTCCTATCTACATGAAATCTGAAGAAGAAATTAACAACAGTTTCGACTATGCAAAACGAGTGGGTGTAAATCTGATTGTAGGTGTTCCTAATTACGAATTACTTCCATATGTAGAAAAGAAAGTAAAAGAATATGATGTTAAGTATGCAATACATATTCATGGTCCGGACATGAAATTATATCCGAATGTAGAAGATGTGATGAGTCATATAAAAAACTTAGATTCACGTATTGGAATATGTTTGGACATCGCTCATGATACCCGTTACGGATCCAATCCGGTACTTGATCTTCAAAAATATTATAAAAGAGTTTTTGATGTTCACATCAACGATGCATTAGGGGTAGGAAAAGAAGGAAAACTTTGCGTTTTAGGACGTGGAATTGTTGACGTTCAAGGTTTTATACAAATGCTGAGAAAAGTAAAATATGACGGTGCTTGTAGTATTGAAATGGTAACAAAGAAAGACAATACTTTAGCTATAGTAGCAGAATCTGCAGGATATTTCAAAGGTATGCTCAACGCAAAATTTTAATTCTTAAGTGATGAAAGAAAAGAAAACAAATATCAGATGGTGGATATTATCTTTACTATTTGTTGCTACAACATTACTTTATGTTGATAGAGCGGCATTGGGCATTATGGCGCCTTATCTGCAAGAATCTATTGGCTGGACAGAAAAACAATACGGATATATAACTTCCTCTTTCATGATAGGTTATGCCATTTGTTTTCTGATCATGGGAAGAGTAGTAGACCGGGTGGGAACAAAAAAAGGTTATGCCATATCCGTCGGATTATGGAGTTTTGCCCAACTTGCCCATGCATTAGCCTCTTCATGGATCGGATTTGCATTCAGTCGTTTTGCCTTATCTATTGGGCAATCAGGAAGTTTTCCTGTAGCAATTAAAACAGTGGCAGAATGGTTTCCCAAAAAAGAAAGAGCACTTGCCGTAAGCATCTTTAACGGAGGCGCTAATGTCGGAACAATGCTGGCTCCTTTAGTCATTCCTTTTATCGTTTTATTCTTCGATACTTGGAGAGCTGCTTTTATGTGGACGTTCCCTATTTCTCTGGTATGGATATTCCTTTGGTTAAAGTTTTACTCCAAACCTGAACAAAATAAAAAGGTAAATCAACAAGAATTAGACTACATATTAAGCGATTCAGAAGAAGCTACGGAAGAAAAAGTTTCCTACAAAAAGATATTAGGAATCCGTTCCACTTGGGCAATTCTTGTAGGAAAATTCGTTGCAGATCCTATTTGGTTTTTCTACCTTTTCTGGGGAGCTAAATATCTATATGCTAAATTCGGATTAAACCTTCAGGATATAGGACTCCCATTCTTCGCCATTTACTCAGTTTCTTGGGGAGTGGGAATATGTTTGGGATGGTTATCCTCTCAATTATTAAAAAGGGGGAATAACCTGAATAGAGGAAGAAAATTAAGCATGATGGCATGTGCCGTTTGCGCTCTACCTGTGATGTTTGTCCCCTACATGGAAAATGTTTGGCATGCCGTAGCCTTAATTGCCCTTGCGGCAGGAGGACATTGCGGATGGTCTGCTAATATCTTCAGCCTGATGGGAGATGTATTCCCGAAAAAAGTAATGGCATCTGTCTCCGGATTAGGAGGTTTTGCAGGAGCTTTGGGAGGAGTAATAGCCCCTATTCTCATCGGGATGGCATTACAAGGTACAGGTCCGGAGGGATATGTTATTCCTTTTACTGTTGCTGCTTTAGGTTATTTCATCGCATTAGGTATTATACAATTATTATTACCTAAAATCCAACCGATTAAAATATAAATATCAAAAATAATTAACATGACAGGAAAAGAAAGAATTTTAAAAGCATTGAACCACGAAGAACCTGATCGTATTCCTTATGATTTATCGGGAACAACTGTCACCGCTATCACTAAAAATGCTTATCAAAAAGCTATGAAATTCAGGGGGCTTTCTCCGGAATATAATCCGGAAATGGTAGATCCCATACAACAAATTATTACTCCTATAGAAGAAAACCTGGTAAAATTAGGTTCAGACACCCGGCGTGTAGGAGCCACACGTATCCTACAATATGATAAAAACAAAATCGTAGAAGGAAATACCATTACTGTTTATGATTTCTATGGATGTAAATGGAATTATCAACCGGAAAAAGATATCTATTTCAACTTAGTTTCTTCTCCTTTAGACGGATGCGATAGTCTTTCCGGTAACTTGGATAAAATTCCACGTCCCGATTGGCCACAATATATTTCCGATATGGAAGAATGTATGAACCGTCAAATAAAAATGGTGGGAGACAATTGTGGAATCATCGATAGAAACACCGCCGGATTTACAGAAAACTCCCTAAGAATCAGGGGTTATGAAAATTGGTTTGTAGATACTATGATAGATCCGGAAGGCGTAGAAGCGCTCATGGATATGATTTTGGAAGATAAAATCAAATACTGGGATGCTATCATCGATTGGGCGATCAAAACAGGAAACGAACAAAAAGTACAAGTGTTGTCTGAATGTGACGACTTAGGTTCACAAGAGTCAA
>JAVBMM010000049.1:0-38675 GCA_031552425.1 Bacteroidales bacterium
TAATGTTTAATGATATCAGAAATGAAAGTATAAAGAAATGAAAAAAAACAAGAATAATCAAACAAAAAATTATTTTTAATAATAAATAAAATTATCTTTGCACGCACATTTAATTTTATATGGTTTATACGTTTCTTTCTTGCCTGATTATCATCTCAATATCAGTGTTGTTGTTGGGAATAAAACTTTTCTTTTCCAAGGAAGAAAGCTTCCCGGAAACACATATCGGAAATAATAAAGCGATGAAAAAAAAGGGAATCTCATGCATAAAATCTCAAGATTTGGAAGAAAGAAATAAAAAAAATATCTTTGAACTTTCAAGTTTCGAAAAATAAATAACAATTTATAATCATCAAATGTTTTTATGAAGAATATTAATTACATCATTAACGGAATTCTTGCCATTGCGGTAATTATATTGTTTGCTATGCAATTTTCATCTAAAAGGATTGGAAATTCCTATGCGGGAGCTCCTTGTGATTCTACGATGATGCGTTTACCGGTAGCTTATGTAAATGTAGATTCGTTGTTGCATGGTTACAATTTTTCCAAAGATATGAATGAAGTTCTTCTTCGCAAAGCTGAAAATACAAGGGCTAATTTGAATCAAAAAGCCAATCGTTTTCAAGCAGAATATATGGAATTCCAAAAGAAAGTTGAAAATAATGCTTTCCTTACCAGGGAAAGGATGGAACAAGAAGGTATGCGTTTACAACGTAAACAACAAGAATTACAACAGGAATCCGAAAAAATGCAAATGGATTTGGCTCGTGAACAACAAAAAATGAATGAGCAGTTGAAAGATACTATTGTTTCTAATCTCAAAATATATAACCAATCAAAAAAATATCAATTGATTCTTACAGGAGAAACAGTTCTTTATGGAGAAAAAAATTATGATATAACAGGAGAAGTAATTGAATTTCTTAATTCACGATATACTCCTAATTCGGAATCAAAGAAGTAATCTTCAACGATTATATAAAAAGGGTAGAGGAAATTTTCCGATACCCTTTTTGTTTGTTCAATCTTCAAATGTTAATCGCTACTAAAAGGTACCTCGAAAAGTTAAAAACGCCGGTTCTCTCCGGAAATAAAGTGATTTCCGTAGGAACTGAAACGATAGTAACCATTCCTTGTTATAATGAACCGGATATTCATAAAACTATTCAGAGTTTGATAAATTGTGAAAAACCTGATTGTCCGGTGGAAATATTGGTTTTAGTCAATGCGTATATGCATTCTCCTCAACAAGTATTAGAAGTAAATCGTCAGACATACTCAGAATTACAATCGTTGGCGGAAAAGTATTATTCAGATTCGTTTAAAATTATTCCTCTTTATACAGAACAACTTGAAGCAAGATGCACGGGTGCGGGTATTCCCCGGAAAATGTTGATGGATGAGGCTTTGAGGCGTTTTGCATCTATTGATAAAGACAATGGAATCATTGTTTCGTTGGATGCGGATTGTACAGTGGATAAAAATTATTTGAGAGAAATTGAAATGACTTTCCGTGATGAGGAAATTTGTGTCGCAACGATTGAATTTCATCATCCGGTGGAGCATCTTGCTACAAATGATCCACTTCGTCAATCTATGGAACTTTATGAATTGTATTTGCATTACTTCCACAAAGCTTTAAAGTACGTAGGGTATCCATATCCGTATTATACGATTGGATCTGCAATGGCCTTCCGAGCATCGGTTTACAGTAGGGCAGGAGGTATGGGAAAACAGGCAGCAGGGGAAGATTTTTATTTTTTACAAAAAGTTTTTCCTTTGGGTAAAACGAAACATATTGATACTACAAAAGTTTATCCTGCGGCAAGATTTTCCGACAGGGTTCCTTTTGGGACGGGTCCTGCATTACAAAAAATGGTTTCTGAGAATAAAATTGAAAAGATGACTTATTCTTTTGAATCTTTTCAAGCCTTAAAATCCTTATTTGACAAAATAGATACTTTATATTCGTGTGGTGAGTCAGATGTAAATAATTTATTGGTTTCCTTCCCGGATTTTTTACAGGAATTTCTGCAATTGGATCATTTTATGGAACATTGGTCGGAAATAAAGTCTAATGTTTCCAATGTTCATTTTTTCCGTAAGCGTTTCTTCCATTTTTTCAATGCATTTAAGATTGTCAAATATTTGAATTTTGTGCATCAGGAAAAACTTTCTTTGAAAGATGTACGCACGGAATACGAGAAAGTCCTTAAAATTGAAAATAAATAAAGGGTTGTATTTCTGCTGATTTGATTTGCATAACGATTACAATGATGAGTATAATGGCAATTGCTTTGAAGGCAAGAGGCATTCGTATGACATAGTTACAACAAAAATCTTCCCATTTACGTGGAATGTAATGTAAAAAATATCCGGTCAACATCAATATGAATACCAATGAATAAGATTTTACTAATTCGGGTAGTAAATTGAAATGGAAAGAAGTACCTATCTGTACCATCATGTCAATAGCAGATTGAAATGTGTTTGCACGAAAGAAAATCCATCCGAAGCAAACTATATGGAAAGTTATTAATATTCCGGCAATACGGTTATACGATTGGTTTTTGAAAATTCCATTTTTTAATTTGGGAAAAATAGAACAGATAGCTTTGTGTATGATCAATGCTAAACCATGTAATCCTCCCCAGCAGATAAAGCGCAAAGATGCTCCGTGCCACAATCCTCCTAGAACCATTGTAATCATTAGGTTGAAATATGTCCTGGATTTTCCACCTCTGTTTCCTCCCAAAGGAATGTATAGATAATCTCTTAACCAAGAAGATAAAGAAATATGCCATCTTCTCCAAAATTCTGAAATGGAAGAAGATTGGTAAGGAGAATCGAAGTTTTTATTGAAATGGAATCCTAAAAGTAAAGCAAGTCCTATTGCCATATCGGAATATCCGGAAAAGTCACAATAAATTTGTAAAGCATAGCCATATATTCCCAGTAAGTTTTCTAAACCGCTATACAGGGAAGGATTATCGAAGATGCGATCAACGAAATTCACACTGATATAATCTGAAATTACAGCTTTCTTAAACAAACCGGAAATAATTAAGAAAATTCCTTTACCGAACGTTTCTTTGTTTACCAGTAATTTTTTGTGTATTTGAGGAATAAAATCTTTCGCTCGTACGATAGGTCCTGCCACTAATTGGGGGAAAAATGATACAAAAAATGCATAATCGGTAAACTTGCGAAGGGGTTTTAGCTCGCACCTGTATACGTCTATAGTATAGCTTAATGATTGAAATACGAAAAAAGAAATTCCGACCGGAAGAAAAATATCTAAGGGTTCAAACCATAGATTGGATAACTTGCAGTATAAAGCATAAAAAAGATTGGTATATTTGAAGTAACATAACAAGCCTAAGTTACTGATAATACTTAGACATAAGAATAGTTTTCGTTTGTGAGGTTTTTTGTTTTTGAATATTTTCTTTGCTAAATAAAAATCTATCAATGTTACTATAAATAAAAGTATAAAATACCGTCCGCTACTTTTATAGTAAAAATAATAGGAAAACAGGATAACATACAAGATTCTCCATTTGTTTTGTTTTTCCATTGAGGCATATCCTAAAGCAAATGCAAAAAAGAGGAATAGAAAAAATCCACTGCTGAAAATCAATGGAGCATTGGGATCATATATGAAAATGGATTTTATTTTTTCGAGATCAAACATATTTTTTTACTTCTTATATGAAATATATTTGTTGTATATTGCTTGAAAAAATAACTTTCCTTGTATTTCGTAACCTTCTTTTGTGAAGTGAATTCCATCTTTTGCAAATAAGCCTTTTTTGCTCCATTGATGGGCGGAATCTTTCCCTCCGGATATAGTATATAAGTCCCAGTAAGCAATATTATTATCGATAGCGTATTGTACAATTGTATTCCTGACAAATTCTGCGTTTGGGTGGGGAATACGTTTTTTAGAAGAAATTCTTTTCCAACTTCCGGCCGGAGTGGTGAGTATAAATGTGGCTTGAGGATTATGCTTGCGGATTAATTGTATCAAGCGGTCAATTTCTTTATAAAATGTATCCGGATAAAATTTTTTTTGATATATTTCGTTGCTTCCTAAAGAGATGATAAATAAGTCTGTTCCGAGATTAGATAATTGTTCTGCAAAGAAATTTCCGTAAGAGAAATCGGTATAATGTGCACCGTTAATTCCTATTACATTGTATAGAATTCCGGAATATCCGTTTCTAATATCTACACCATAAAAAATAATTTCTTTTTTATCCGGAGAATAAAATTCAAAATCTATTTGATTACGTGGTGTTTTCAATATCCATTGTTCAGTAAATAAATTGATAATTTCTTGATCTGCAATCATAGATGTATCAGCCGGACAAAGTTTTGATGTTTGTGAATCATAGTAGATTCTTATTTCCGTAAAATCCGAAGAAAGAGTAGAGTCTTTTTCCAAATTTTCTACAGAAATATTTGCAAGGGAATCATTGAGAAATAAAGTTATTCCTCCAATCCCGAAAGGAATATTGCCTGGTTTAGTGCAACGTACTGCTGAAAATATTTGTGGAGATGTAATTTTGTAGTTTCTGGGTTCATTTGTTTTTGCTAATTTTAATGGAATCATTAATCCTCTTCCAGCATTTCCAAAATATTGCTGAAAAAGGTTGCGGATTACTTTTGTCTCAAAATCAGCTTGGATATGAGAATCCCCGATGTGGGTGATAGAAACGATAGAAGAATCTACTTCTTGTAACTTTTTTAATTGTTCGAAAAATGCTGATAAAGATTGTGAATTGTCGATTATTTGATTTTTTTCTTCTTGGGAAAAGAATAAATTATCGGAAAAGGTTTTTCCTGCGGAAAACATTGTTATATTTCCAACAAAAATGAAAAATATCAAATGAAATAGTTTACTTTTTGGGAATAATTTTATTTGCATTTCCATGTCTTTCTTTTTCATACATGATAGTTTCATATAATATATTTCCAAGATATTCTCCACCTTGGAAATTTAGATGTGTATAATCTTTGGCAGCCCTGGAAGATCGAACAAAATCTACCATGCTATTTTCACCTCCCATAGCTTCAAATAAGTTCCAAAATACAATACCTGTTTCTGCGGCAATCTTTTTTTGGGCATCTATCATGCCCCAAACACCCGGCATTGTTTGGTACGTCCCATTCCTCTTCATACTTCTATCGGGAACGCTTAATAAAAGAAAATCAGATGTCGGAAAACAACTTTTCAATTGATTTATGGTTTTTATCATATTGTTTTTATAAGTAGTATAATACATTCTTTGAGGTTCCATAACATTCAATCCGTATTGTAAAATAATCAGGTCATAATGGATGGTTTGATTGAACCCTTTCAAGATCTTTTCCGGAATTTGATTCAAAGTAGCACCAATACTTCCACGCATAGAAAAATTATCAATTAATACTCCTGATTGATCTTCTAATGAAACTCCATATATTGCCAGGTCTTTTCGTGGAGGGAAATTGATGTGTATGTTATCGCACGAAATCCCAGAAATATCAAACCTTTCGACTCCTTCTGAAGAGGTCAAAATTGCTTGTTTTGGTATACCATCGTTTACTTGATAAGTTATATTTGCATCTTTTCCGGATAGAGAATAAAAAATACTTATTTTGGAGCATGTATCCAAGCCTGTTTTGTATTTTACTCCGCCATAATACACCCAAGCATTTTGTCCCGGGAAGAAAACATTTCCGCTGATTCCTAAAGATATGTTTTTCGAATAATTAATTAGTGAATACGAATTCCAATTACCAAATTTATGGATTACAGTTTTACGGAAATTGTTCACCGGAGAAGTCAAAGGCATTAATCCGACACCCCTACCTCCCAGATTTTCTTGAAATTTAGCCCTCAAATCTCCACAAAAAATATCTCCTTCTATGAAAGAATCCCCGAAAAATGCAATACGGATGGGTCTTCTTAAGGTATTCATTTGGTTGAGTGTTTTGAATAAAGAAGACAATCCTTTTTGTTCTGGTGTGAAATCATCGAAACAAATCATACCAGCTTTACATGTATCTAACTTTATTTGGATTGTGTCGAAAGGTAAAGGAGATATAGCAACGGAATCATGGGGGAGATTTATGTTATTATCAGGACGTATATCTGATAAAATATCCATTTTTCTCAAGTGGAGTTTTTCTGTCCATGAGTCTGGTATGATATTTAATAACAAGAGTCCTATTATCACGAACCCTGTTAATTTACAGACTTCTATAAGATAATTTTTTTGAGGCAAAGTTTATAATTACTTTTTTAGTAAGTTTTTTTTAATATTTTGTTGTCATAATCTTCTCTTCCAACCATTCTTCTTTCCGGTTTTTGATATTTGTTTGAAAAAATACTTTTTTCAGGTCGATATTCTTTATATTCTAAACCGGCTAAATCAGACAAACCATATATTACATCTTCGATGCTGTAAGGTCTTGTAACATCGATCATAATATCTGTTTTTTCTTTTTTGTATGAGTCTGATCTCCAAAGAATGAAAGGAATTTCACATTGTCCCCTGTACACATTATTCATTTGATGTCCGCTTACATCCCTTACGTCAAAAATTTCTTCTCCATGATCGGAAAAGAAAAGCACGAAAGAAGATTGATTTGTATCTTCTACTTTATTAATTATTTCATCGACAATAAAATCAGTATATCGCACAGAATTATCGTATGCGTCAATTAATTTTTTCATTCTCTTTGTCCTGAAATCTTTATTAGGAATGGTATCTCTTTTATAATCGAAATATTTAAATTCATTTGGATACCTGGCATTATACAAATAATGACTTCCCATCAGATGTATAAAAATTATTTTCGAAGTAAATATAGTATCTTGCAGTACATCTTCCAATGTATGAAGTACTATTTCATCTTTTTTCTGAGCTATTCGTAAATTATAGACGTGGTCTGAAGCGGCGGCAATAACTCCGTAACTATCACTCCAGTTACCTGTAAATTCTTGGTTGCTGATCCAATAAGTTCCGAAATTGGCAGATTTGAATAATTCAATGATTGATGGTTTTTTTGTATAATATTCAGGGTGTCTGTGATCTGAAAATGTTAATACTTTTTTTAGAACAGCGATAGTGTGATTGTCTGGAGTAACAACATCCTGGTATACATCCAGTGAATTTTTTCTTTTATCCAGAAGAGGAGTTGTTTCCCTGAAATAATCATACAAATGCATGTGTGTTCTTGTTAGAGATTCTCCGATAACTACAACAAACACATGTTTAGTTGAATCAGGTAAAGTACAATTTACATCTATGTGCAGTTTTTTTCGGGCTTCTATCTCTTTTTTCATTTTGTGGCTGCCCATTTGAAATTTTATGGCGCTTACATAATAGTCAAAAGTACTTACTGCAGATGTTAAATATTGAGATGAAAAACTAGCAATAACGACTAATATACATGTAATGAAAAAGATTTTGTATTTTTTTATGGAAAGTTTTTGAGAAGATCCGGCTTTGTACCACAAAAAAGATCCTGTAATTATGTATAAAATGCTCATTAACGGTAATTCCCAGGAAACAAATTGCTCTATATATTCTTTTGTTTCTGAAATATTAGTTCCCCAAAGTACCCAAAACATATCTCTACACATGTATGTATGAGACATGTAGAGGTAAGACCAAACAACAGTATTAGGAATTAACGACATTAAAAACAATATTCCTAAATATATTTTTTCTCCTTTATTTTTTAGAAAAAAAGAAATTCCGGATAGGGCAATAAATATAAAAAAAACGATTATAGGATAAATCATTTTTTCTTTTGAAGGTAAATTATCTGCCCAAAAAAGAAAACAAGGATTAAAACAAATAATCAAAAATAAAAGGAGGAAGGACCATTTTTTTTCGGAGATGATGTTTTTGCTATTCATTTTTCTAAAATTAAAGCTATCCCCCTTTTTTATAAGGAAGATAGCTTTTCTTATACTATTTCAAGCTCTTCGGTCATATCCAACTCATTCTTGTCTGAGTCGTAAAATTTATATTCGAGGAGAGCTAAGCTTTGATTTGGAATAATTTTTATTCCCATGGAATATTTTATTTTCCATTTCCATTTTAAAGGATAAAAACCTTTATTTATAAATGCTGCAACGTAAGGGTGTACATGTAAATAGAATTTCTTCACTTTTATTTGATTTACCAAGTTGTTGATTTTTTCTTCCAACATATCGGTAAAAAGGATAGAAGGTTTAATTGTCCCTTTCCCATTACAAACGGGACATTCTTCCGAGGTAGATATATCCATCGCCGGACGGACTCTCTGGCGGGTAATTTGCATCAAGCCGAACTTACTTAATGGTAAGATATTGTGCCTGGCTCTGTCTAAAGCCATAGAATCCCGCATGTGATCTATCAGTTTTTGGCGATTTTCGTTCTCATGCATATCAATGAAATCCACCACAATAATTCCTCCCATATCCCGGAGTCTTAATTGTCTGGCAATTTCTGTGGCGGCAGCAATATTGACATCGATAGCTGTGTTTTCTTGAGCTGTACTTGACTTAGACCTGTTTCCGCTGTTTACGTCAATAACATGCATGGCTTCCGTGTGTTCAATAATTAGATAAGCACCACTTTTAAAAGTTACCGTTTTTCCAAACGAAGACTTGATTTGTTTAGTTATACTGAAATTATCAAAAATAGGAAGTTCCCCTGTGTAGTGTTCTACTACACTTTCTCTTTCCGGAGCGATTAGTTTTACATAATCCCGCACTTCATTAAACACATGTTGGTCATTTACATAAATGTGCTTAAAAGAAGGATTGAAAATGTCTCTCAAAACGGCGACTGTTCTTCCCGTTTCTTCGTAAATAAGAGCTGGTACTTGAGCTTTCAGGATTTTAACCATGTTATCGTCCCATCTTTTAACAAGTATTTTTAGCTCAGAATCAAGTTCTACCACTCGTTTTCCTTCTGCAGAAGTCCTGACAATAACTCCAAAGTTTTTAGGTTTAATGCTTTGTATTAATTGTTTAAGTCTGGCTCGTTCTTCTGCTGATTTGATCTTTTGAGAAACGGAAACTCTTTCTCCAAAAGGAATGACAACAATGTAACGGCCAGCAAAAGAAATTTCTGAAGTCAAGCGAGGGCCTTTCGTAGAAATGGGTTCTTTAGCTATTTGTACCAATACTTCTTCTCCTTGTTTAAGAACTTCGGAAATTGTACCTTCTTTACTTGTTTCCGGAAGACGTTGAAATTTGGATATAGCCGGGAGCTTCTTTTTATCTGAAGCAATAGTTTTCAGATATTTTTGTAGTGAATTAAAATTGGGACCTAAGTCCTGATAGTGAAGAAATGCATCTTTTTTGTGTCCTACGTCAACGAATGCAGCATTTAACCCAGGCATTAGTTTTTTAACCCTGCCAAGGTAAATATCTCCTACGGAATAAGATATATTGCGTGCTTCTTTTTGGATTTCAACCAAACTTTTATCTTCAAGCACAGCAATAGATATTTCCTTAGGTTGAACATCTACTACTAATTCGCTTTCCACAATGATGATTTATTTAAATAATTAACTAAGAAAAGAACTAAGAAACTGTTCAATTACGTTAAATTATTAACATAAAATAAACAGGCTCTTAAATGATGAGAACAAACCTAAAAAAATTAAGCTTGTTCTCATTGATTTTTTAATAGACTATTTTATCTTTTCTTTTTATGTCTATTTTTTCTGAGTCTTTTTTTACGCTTGTGCGTAGACATTTTATGCCTTTTTCTTTTTTTTCCGCTTGGCATTGTTTTTATCTTTAATGTTAATACTTATTGAAATCGGAATAAATTATTTATTAATAGTTACTTTGTAAACAAATATACCTCCTTTTGATCCATTAGATATACTGAATTGAGTAGCTTTTTCGGATAATTGAAGTGTGTAGGTTTGTTTCTTTTTAGTATCAGGGGCAATAGGTTCTCCAACCTTAGACCATTTGCCATTTTTAAATTCACTAACTATCATAGCATTACCTTCAGTTCCTGCAGACATTTCAATGATAATTTCTTTTCCGGCATCAGGAAATTCTAAGGATCCTTTTTTATCTATATTATCCAATAATACACGCATACTTCCACTGCCATCTTTTTGGTATAAAGAAGCGCTATTGAATTTAACATCATTAATAGTCCCGGAAAAAAATTTTCCTGATTTAGGACGCTCTGTGACAGGATCTCCCCATGAGCCATCATTAAAATTATACACTTTTTGTGCACCTGCAGAAAAACTAAATATTGTCAGTAAAACTGCAACAATCAATACATTTTTCATTTTTTTTATTGTTTTAAAATTGTTTTACAAATAAACAGAATTATTTTCCTAATTTTTCTTTTAATTCGTCTGCAAATTGTTGAGAAGGCTTAAATGTAGGAACAAAACGTTCTGGAATAATGATTGTCGTGTCGTTTTGAATGTCACGAGCAGCTTTTGCAGCTCTTTTTTTCACTACGAAAGAACCAAAACCTCTAAGATAAACGTTGTTTCCACCTTTCATGGAGTTCATTACAGTTTCCATGAATGCCTCAACACTAGTTAAAACTGTAGCTTTATCAATACCAGTGTTTTTTGAAATTTCACTAACAATATCTGCTTTTGTCATGATTAATAAGTTTTTTTAATGTGATTATTTTAATTTTCGGATTGCAAATATAGTGCATTTATTCTTTATACAAAAAAGAAAATCAAATCATTTTTTTAAAAATATTCTTTATCACCTATATTTGCACTTTCAAATAACATATAATACTAATGAAGAAGACTGAAAATAGAAATAATCCATTTAGTGATAGACTAATAAGTTGGTATCAAATAAATAAACGTGATTTGCCTTGGAGGAATACAACAGATCCTTATGTTATATGGCTATCAGAGATTATACTTCAACAGACGAGGGTAAATCAAGGAATGGATTATTTTTTGCGGATAATAAGACAATTTCCTGATGTAGCTTCATTGGCCTCTGCAAAAGAAGATGAAATTTTGAAATTCTGGCAAGGCTTGGGATATTACTCTCGGGCGAGAAATTTACATACAGCAGCAAAGATGATTGTTCGGGATTATAATGGTAAAATGCCGACAGATTATTCTAGTTTATTGAAATTGAAGGGAATTGGTGAATATACAGCAGCAGCAATAGCTTCTTTTTCTCAAAATTCACCTCATCCTGTGGTTGACGGAAATGTTTTTCGCTTTCTTTCCCGTTATTTTGGAATTGCTGAATATATAGATACATCTAAAGGTAAAAAAGTTTTCACAGAGATAGCTGAAAATTTGATGGATAAAGAACGAGCAGGTATTTTTAATCAAGCGATCATGGAATTTGGAGCCTTGCAATGTGTTCCCGGGCAACCGGATTGTACGGTTTGTCCTTTCTCTGATTCTTGTACGGCTTTATTGGAAAATAAAGTAACATGTTATCCTGTTAAGCAAAATAAAATCAAATTGCAAAATCGTTATTTTCATTATTTTCATATTGTATATGGAACAAAAACATATATAAAAAAGAGAGTAGGACAAGATATTTGGAGAAATCTTTATGAGTTCCCGATGATTGAAACAAAAGAATCTATGTCATTTGATGAACTTCGTCATGAAGAGGATTTTAAAGATATGTTTGGAAATGAGAAAGATATGGTGTTTAAACAGCGAATTGTGGATAAAAAACATGTCTTGACGCATAGGATCTTACATGCAAATTTTTATGAAGTCCAAATGAAACATGAATCGGAGGCATTGAAAAATTTCGTTTGTGTTGAAGATAAAGAACTGGATTCTTTCGCTGTGCATCGTTTAATGGAAGTATATCTGAAACTGACTTTAGATTAAATGTGAAAATGGAATGAATTGCTTAAAGGGAGAAGACTCAAATGACAAAAAAATATTTTATTTTTTGGTGATTTAAAGAAATTCTTTACCTTTGCAAGCGCAAAACAAAATGGTGGTTGTAGCTCAGTTGGTTAGAGCGTCGGATTGTGGTTCCGAAGGTCGCGGGTTCGAGCCCCGTTTTCCACCCCTTTTATGATAAAAATTGAATGAAAGTCCCTTGATGAAAAAGGGACTTTCATGTTTGTATATAAACCCAATAAATCAATCTTCCAAATATTTATGAGTAACATTAATTACGATTTACAACAAATCAAAGGTATTGTTTTTGATGTTGATGGTGTTTTATCTGCCAACTGTATTCCTTTACATCCTTCGGGAGAACCTATGAGAATGGTAAATATCAAAGACGGATATGCACTGCAATTGGCCGTTAAAAGCGGTTATCAGTTAGCTATTATAACAGGAGGATATAGTGACGCTGTTCGAACTCGTTTCGAGATGCTTGGTTTTCAGCATATTTATATGAGATCTCGTATAAAAAAGCATGATTTACAAGATTTTATTGATAAAACAAGTTTGCGTCCGGATGAAATAGCTTATGTAGGCGACGATATTCCTGATTATGAAGTTATGCAAATGGTTGGTTTACCGATATGCCCTGCAGATGCTGTTCCCGAAATAAAAGCCATATCCAAGTATATTTCTCATAAAAAAGGAGGAGATGGAGTAGGACGGGATGTCGTGGAACAAATCATGAAGGCACAAGGAAAATGGATGAGGGGAGAAGCTTTTGGATGGTAATGGAAAATTTGAAGAAATATGAAATAATCTTGGCGTCTAATTCTCCAAGAAGAAAAGAATTATTGTCCGGGTTAGGTGTTGAATTTCAAGTAAAAACTCTTCCTGATATTGATGAGTCATATCCAACAGAACTTATAAGGGAAGAAATTCCAACATATATTGCAAGAAAAAAAGCATTATCTTACAAATACCTTTTAAAAGAAAACAACTTGCTAATAACTGCTGATACCATTGTTTGGTTAAATGGGAAAGTTTTTGAAAAGCCTCAAGATAAAGCAAATGCTGTAGAAATGTTACGTGTTCTTTCCGGACAAACACATGAAGTACTTACCGGAGTATGTATTTCGGATAAATACAAAGAAAAAACCTTTTGCGCTGTATCTGAAGTTAAATTTGGTAAATTAGATGAAGATGAAATTAATTACTATGTAGATAGATACAAACCTTACGATAAAGCCGGTTCTTATGGTGTGCAAGAATGGATAGGATACATTGGAGTAGAAAGTATCAATGGTTCTTTCTATAATGTTATGGGCTTGCCGGTAAGGATGTTGTACCAAGCCTTAAAGAACTGGCAATAACTTTTAACAATTATTGGATACCCTTCTTTTTATATTGCTTTTCCTTTCATTACTTTTGCAATCAATATATTTGAAATTCTAAACTAAACGCTTATGTTTGAAGTGTTTGAAAAGAAAATTGTCCTAAAAAGGCTTCTTTTTATAAATGTTATAATAGTACAAGCTTTTATGTTCATAGCATGTGAAAATAATCAAAAAAATCATGAACGATTGCTACCTCTTGAAGGAGCATATAATGTTCGTGATATGGGAGGTTATAAAACAAAAGAAGGAAAAATAGTGAAATGGGGAAAGATCTTTCGTTCCGGAGATTTGGACAAATTAACGGATGCCGATTTGGAATACCTTAACGAAATACCTATAAGGACATATGTCGATTTTCGTGATTCTTTAGAAATTGCAAATGCTCCTGATAAAAAACCGACCTCTTTATTACATACATTTAAGTTACCCATCAATGCTGGAAATATGATTGATTTACACAATGTATCTATAGCTCGGTCGGATACTTTAATGGAAGATATTAATCGTTTGTTGGTAAATCAATCACAAGCTACATACAAAGATTTTTTTCGTATTCTTGCAGATAAGTCTAATATCCCTTTGCTTTTTCACTGTTCTGCAGGAAAAGATCGTACCGGAATTGCTGCTGCCCTGTTTCTGTCAGCATTGGGAGTAGAGCGGGAGATTATTATTCAAGATTATTTGTTGTCAGCAGATTATTTGAAAGACAAATATGCTTTAGAAATCAAACAGTATCCACAGTTAGCTCCGCTGATGACAGTGAAACGTTCATATATAGAAACTGCTTTTGATGAAATTGATAAAAAATACGGTGGGGTAGAAAATTATCTGATCCGCTTTTTGGATGTTGATTTAGACCAAATGAAATCAATATATACGGAATAATCACTTTTTCTTCGTAAATTTGCACTTTCAAATTTTGGTGATGCCTAAAAAGAGACATAAAAAACAGACTTTTTGGAAAAAAATCCAGTTCAAGTATAAACTTTCCTTCCTTAATGAAAATACCTTGGAAGAAGTTTTTTCATTGAGATTGTCCCGATTGTCAGGTTTTTTAATTATTATGCTTTTTATAGTTTCTCTTGTAACTTTGACATCCATCATTATCGTCAATACTCCGATTAGAAATTATTTACCTGGTTATTTAGATGTCGAAGTCAGGAATGAGATGATGTCTCAGGCGCTGAAAACAGATTCTTTAGAATATGCTATTAAAACAAGGGATTTATACTATAAAAATCTGGCAAGTGTTTTAAGAGGGGACTTACCTATAGATTCTGTACGAAAAATTGATACTTTAGTTTCGGTCAATATAGATTCTATTAATCCTGTAAAATCTCCATTTTCAGAAAAATTTATTAGACAATATGAAGAAGAAGGAAAGTATAATCTTTCTGCATTATCTCATCCGTTAGCACCCAAAGGAACATCTTTTTATAGGCCGGTGAAAGGAATTATATCATCAAAATTTAGTGAAAGGGAAAAACACTACGGAATAGATATTGCTGCAGATCCTAAGGAAAGTGTATTGGCAACTTTAGACGGCACTGTTATTTTTACCGGATTTGACCCTAATGCCGGATATACAATCCATTTGCAACATAAAAATGGTTATATGTCTATTTATAAACATAATGCTATTTTGTTGAAAAAACAAGGAGATATAGTAAGGTCGGGAGAAGCAATTGCTATTGTAGGAAATACCGGCAACTTATCTACAGGTACCCATCTTCATTTTGAATTATGGAATCAAGGAAAACCGATTAATCCTGAAGAATATATTATTTTCAAATGAAAAGAAAAATTGCTATTTTAGGTTCTACCGGATCAATCGGAACACAGGCTTTGGAAGTATTAAGAAACAATTCTGAACATTTTGAAGTACATTTATTAACTGCCAATAATCAAATAGATTTGCTTATCAGGCAAGCAAGGGAATTTATGCCTGATACAGTGGTTATTGCCAATGAACAAAAATATCCGGAATTAAAAGAAGCATTAGAAGATTTACCGATTAAAGTATGGGCTGGCCCGGATGCTATATGCCAAGCTGTACAATCGGATCAAATAGATATGGTTTTAACCGCAATGGTGGGGTTTTCCGGTTTAAAACCCACTATCCATGCTATACGATCAGGAAAAGCAATAGCCTTGGCCAATAAGGAAACTTTAGTTGTTGCCGGAGACTTGATTACAAAGTTGGCAATGGAAAATCAGGTTCCTATTTTACCTGTAGATTCCGAACACTCTGCTATTTTTCAATGTTTAGTTGGAGAAACAGATCCAGTGGAAAAGATTTTATTAACTGCATCCGGAGGACCTTTTCGTCAGCATCGAATAGAGGAATTGGCAACTGTTACGAAAAAAGATGCATTGAAACACCCTAATTGGTCAATGGGAGCAAAAGTTACTATTGATTCTTCCACCATGATGAATAAAGGGTTTGAAATGATAGAAGCCCATTGGTTGTTCAATGTAAAACCTGAACAGATACAAGTTGTGGTACATCCACAGTCGATAATTCATTCTATGGTACAATTTAAAGATGGTTCTATTAAAGCACAATTAGGTCTTCCCGATATGCGCCTACCTATACAATACGCACTGGCTTATCCACATCGTTTGGAAAGCAATTTTGAAAGAGTAGATTTTGCTGATTTTACAACTCTCACATTTGAAGAACCGGATATGAATAAGTTTCTGAATTTGGCATTTGCTTATGAAGCAATCCGCAGGGGAGGAAATATGCCTTGTATTTTGAATGCTGCCAATGAAGTTGTGGTAGCCGCATTTTTAGAAGATCGTATCGGATTTTTAAAAATGAGTAAAATTATTGAAGAAACAATGAACCAAACAAGTTTTATTGCAAGTCCTGAATATGAAGATTATATATCAACAGATACAGAGGCGAGATCTGTAGCTGAAAAACTTATCAAATATTTATAATTTATTTTAATTTAATTTTTAATGGAGACGATTTTAATTAGAACATTACAACTGATATTGAGCTTGTCTATACTCGTTATTGTACATGAGTTCGGACATTTTATTTTTGCGCGTATATTTAAAGTTCGTGTAGAGAAATTTTATCTTTTTTTCAACCCATGGTTTACATTGTTCAAGTATAAACCTAAAAATAGTGAAACTGAATATGGAATAGGTTGGCTTCCATTGGGAGGATATGTCAAAATATCCGGACTGATAGATGAATCTATGGATAAAGAACAATTATCTCAGCCGCCTCAACCTTGGGAGTTTAGATCTAAACCTGCCGGACAAAGACTTTTGATTATGGTGGGAGGGGTATTGATGAATTTTATCCTGGCTTTTGCAATTTACGCAATGGTACTTTTTGCTTGGGGAGAAAAATATGTTCCTTCGAAAAATATAACATTAGGAATGTCTTTTAGTGATGCAGCGAAAACTGCCGGATTTAAAGATGGTGATATTTTGTTGGCTGCAGATGGAAAAGATATAGGTGCTGTGAGCGGTTCTTCTTTATTTTCTATTTTGGAATCTAAAGAAGTTACAGTGATGAGAAATGGAGAAGAAACAAAAATTACCATTCCGGAAGATATTATTCAAAAAATATTGGCAGAAGGTAAAGGTTTTGCCGCTTCCAGATATCCATATGTCGTTACCAATGTAGAAAAAAAAGGTTCTGCTAATGTAGCAGGAATACAAGCTGGAGACAGCGTTGTAGGTGTAGGTGAGAGAACCGATATGGATTTGGCCGAGATTATCAATACGTTCAAAGAAAATAAAGAAAAAGAACTTCATTTAAATCTGTATAGAAATAATGAATTAGTACAACTTAGTGTCATTCCTGATACAGCTGGAATTATTGGCGTAAATTTTAAGAATAATATAAATGATTTATATAAAACGGTTGAAATTCATTATGGATTTTTCGCATCATTCCCGGCTGGAATTAGAATGGGTGTACAAACTTTAAAAGATTATATCTCCCAATTTAAATATGTATTTACTAAAGAAGGAGCAAAAAGTTTAGGTGGATTTGGAACAATTGCAAGCTTTTTTCCTCCTTCCTGGGATTGGTACAGGTTTTGGATGATGACAGCTTTTTTCTCTATCATCCTTGGTTTCATGAATATTTTGCCAATTCCGGCTTTGGACGGAGGACATGTGTTATTCTTGCTTTATGAAGTTATTACCCGTAGAAAACCAAGTGAAAAATTTATGGAGTATGCACAAATAACGGGAATGATCCTTTTATTAGCATTACTTTTATATGCTAATGGAAATGATTTGTTTAGAGCATTATTTTAATTTTATTTATAGCTAAATAAAAAAACCGGAAAGTCGATTATGATTTTCCGGTTCTTTTTTACTTATTTGAACATTGTTTATTTATTCACTTTGTTCGGCTTTCCCACTTTCGGCATTACCTCCTTCTTCTTTTTTACGTTTTTCTTCCATCTTAGCTTTTTGGTATTCTTTCCATTGGGTGTACTGTTCTGGAGTTAAAACAGCTTTTGTTTCAACGTCTCTGGCTTGAATCAATTTTTTATACTCTTCTTTTTCTTTCTGTTGACGAGCAGTAGCCATTTTTCCGGCGTAATTCAAATTGATTTGAGAAATTTTAGCTCCTTGTTCAGCACTCAGATTTAACTCTTTAATCATGGTCTCTGTTTGTTTTGCAGCCATACTTTCCGGAGTTTTCTTTGTTTTAGCGGCGTCTTGTGCGATTAGCGATACAGCAAAAAGTGATGCAATCACCACAAAAAACATTTTTTTCATTATTGCTTTGTTTTTAGGAACTGCTTATGTATTCAAGTTTTTTATGAACGAAATAAGCGGTTCAAGTTAATATTCGAATTTTAACACTCGGAATATTAGATGAACCGTTTATTTTTTAGTTTAATGTGTTTTTAGTGAAAAAACATTAAAATTTTTCTAAGACCTGAATCCTTTTTTCAATAGGAGGATGAGTTGCAAATAAAGAAAAAATAGCCTTTTTAGAAGGATGTTCTATGAAAAGCTGTGCTACATCTTCTCTGGTAACAGACTTGACATCAGAATCAGAAGATATTTTGCGTAAAGCGGAAGCTAAAGCCCACGGTTTTTTAGTCATTTGTGCAGCTCCGGCATCAGCCATATATTCTCGTTTTCTGGAAATGGCAAAACGCATCAAACTACTAAGTAAATATCCCAAAGCTGCTAATAATAAAGCAATTAAAATTAAAGCTGCACCTTTGTTTTTACGACTGTTACCTCCGCTATTTAAAAGCCCTCTCAACAGAAGCTGGGAAAGGAATGCAAAAATACCAACGAAAATGATCGATACAATTAACAAACGTACATCGCGGTTCCGGATATGAGAAAGTTCATGGGCAATTACTCCTTCCAATTCTTCATCCGATAGCTTATTGATAATTCCACGGGTAAGTGTTATCGTAAATGTTTTATTGTTTATTCCGCTGGCAAAAGCATTCAAAGAGCTATCTTCAATAATGTTGATTTTGGGCATTTGCATTCCTTCAGCTATGCATAGATTTTCTATTAAATTATACACCCTGGTATTTCCCTTTCGTGGTAGTGAATGTGCATTTGTTGCATTTCTGATCATGTAAGTATTCGCAAAGTAAGCGATTAGAAACCAAACAGCACATCCGGCAATTACCCATGGAATTATTGGTAAAGCAAGAGCATTTACCATGTCCAACACGTTTTCTGGTGTATAACTGCTTCCGTAATCATTACCGGAAATTCCGGCGTAGATCATAAAGAAAAAGAATAGCCATGTCAGTCCTACCACAAGACAAGGAAACAAAATTAACAATACGACCGAGCGTATGTTGTTTCGTCTGATCTGTGATTGGATTCCCAAATATTCCATAATAATTAATTAAAACCTAATTTGGGAGCTTGTTCTAATTGTACACGGGTTTCGCCCAGGTCAAACATTTTTTCTCTTTTAAAGTTGAATATTCCTGAAATAATATTGGCAGGAAAAGTTTCCACAGCATTATTATATTCTTTTGTTGTTGAGTTGAAATAACGGCGTGATGCAGCTAATTTATTTTCCACATCGGCAATTTCTTCCTGTAATTGCATAAAATTACTGCTCGCTTTCAAATCAGGATATGCTTCTAAAGAAATTTTTAATCCGTTCAATGCAGAAGAAACACGATTTTCAGCTTCGATTTTTTCATCAATACTATGAGCAGAAAGAGCGGCAGTACGGGCTTTGGTTAATTCGACCAAAGTTTCATTTTCATGTTTCATATAACCTTTTACTGCTTCTACCAATTGAGGAATCAGGTCGTGACGTTGTTTTAATTGT
This sequence comes from Bacteroidales bacterium, assembly GCA_031552425.1. Taxonomy (GTDB): domain Bacteria; phylum Bacteroidota; class Bacteroidia; order Bacteroidales; family Azobacteroidaceae; genus JAISFI01. The sequence continues at coordinate 19,579 of JAVBMM010000049.1, forward strand.
ACATCAATATCTGCAAATGCATTTTCGCGAGTATTTCTATAACTTACCAAACGATTATACAAAACAATCACATAAAGAAATGCCAAAATAATTACCCCAATAATAATCCAAGATGTTGTTGTCATAATATTTTTATTAAATTAATTCCTGCAAATTTAGATAATTTTCGTCTCTTTAAGAACACTTTTTGCACTCTTTTTAGTAACTTTGTACCGTTTAAGTAAAAAACATTTTAAATTAGGTAATATGAAACGAGTCGGATTTTTTATATTTTATTCTTTGATGAGCATTTTTTGTGTTTTCTCACAAACTAAAGCTGATGTGTCAATAGAGAAAACAGTACATGATTTCGGACAAGTGAACGAAGAGGTTGGTAGTGTAAGTTGTGATTTTATTATTAAAAATACGGGAGATGCTCCATTGGTTATCAGCAGGGTAACAGCTTCATGCGGATGTACTACTCCTAATTGGACAAAATCTCCGATAGCACCAGGAACAACAGGAACAGTTACTGCTACTTATGGTGCAAAAGGTCGTCCCGGGCCTTTTTCTAAAACTATTTCTGTTTTTACTAATGCAAAAGAAGCTCCTTACATTCTTACAATAAAAGGAGAAGTGCTTTCTCAAAATCAATCACCAGAAGCTCTTTATCCTATTTCCATGAATGGAGGTTTAAAAATGAAAAAGGCATCTGTTTATTTCAATATGGTGAAAAACACGGAGAATCCTTCTGATGCTATTGAAATTTATAATGATGGAATAAATCCTATCACGCCGGAGTTTTTGAATGTACCTAAATATATGGCTGTTTCATGTACTCCTAAAATCATTAATCCTAAAAGTGCAGGAATGATAAACGTTACTTATTATGGCCCGAAAGTTCAAGCATACGGAACTTATAATGACAAAATAGATATTGTTTTAAATCCTAATATTAAAAATACCAACTATTTTTTTGTTAATGCGACAGTTACGCAAGATTTTAGTAAAATGACTGATGAAGATATGGCTAAAGCTCCCGTAATATCTATAGAACCCGCTTCTATTAGCTTTAACGATCTTTCTAAATCACGTTCTTCTGAGATAAAGATTACCAATAACGGGAAAAGTAATTTGACCATCCACAATATTCAAATAACATCTCCTGAAATTATTTCAGTATCTTCGGAAAAAAAAGAGATTAAACCTGGAAAATTCCAAGTATATAAAGTTACTGTTAATCAACCGAAATTGAAAAAAAGTGCAATAGCAAACATCACAATTTCTTCTAATGATCCAAAATCTCCGATAAAAAGAGTCAGAGCAATTATAAACTTGCCGGGAGCAAATTAATCTTTTATTTTGTTCTTGCATTTTATTCAAATTTAAATGCACCATCCGGAAAATGATTCAGCATATAAGGGTTTATCAGTAAATAAAGGAATTGAACAACCACCTTCCATTAATCCATATTTACAAGAATATCGTTCTTTACGGAAAGATTATTCTGTTTCTGAATATGTTAACGGAATAATAAGTGGAGATATTTCCATTCTAAGCCAGGCGGTAACTTTAGTCGAAAGTTCAAAATACGAACATCAACAAATAGCTCAACAAGTCATCGAAAAATGTCTCCCGTTTTCCGGTAATTCCGATAGGATTGGAATCACCGGAGTTCCCGGAGCTGGAAAAAGTACTTCTATTGATGCTTTCGGAATACATCTTATTAAAAATAGAAATAAGAAATTAGCGGTTTTGGCAATTGATCCGAGTAGTCAACGCTCTAAGGGAAGTATATTAGGAGATAAAACAAGAATGGAATATCTTTCCCGTGAAAAGGATGCATTTATCCGTCCATCAGCATCTTCCGGATCATTAGGGGGAGTTGCCCGTAAAACAAGAGAAACGATAATTCTTTGTGAAGCTGCCGGATTTGATACTATTTTTATTGAAACTGTAGGAGTTGGACAGTCGGAAGTTGCCGTACATTCTATGGTCGATTTTTTTCTTTTGATACAATTAGCCGGAACCGGAGATGAATTACAGGGCATTAAGCGTGGTATTATGGAAATGGCAGATGGTATTGCTATTAACAAGGCAGATGGAGATAATATCAAAGCAGCAGAGTTGGCTGCAGGACAATTTCGTAACGCATTACATCTTTTTCCCCCGGCCGTATCTGGATGGACTCCCCGGGTATTGACTTATTCCGGATTTTATGAAACAGGTATCAAAGCCGTTTGGGATATGATTTATGAACATTTGGATTTTACTAAGAAAAGTGGATATTTTCAACAAAAAAGGAATGAACAAACTAAATATTGGATGTATGAAAGTATCAATGATCAATTAAAAGCAAACTTTTATCAAAACAATTTTATTGAAAACTTGTTAAAAATGAAAGAAGAAGAAATCCTGAACGGAAAAGTAAGTTCTTTTGTTGCTGCCAAGCAAATTTTAGACGCATATTATAATAGTAAAGCTTCCAAGTAAAATTTTCAATTTTAATTATTATGACCGGAAAACAACTGAATGAAAACATGAGACAAATCGGTTTTGTGTTTTTATTATTGGCCTTATTAGCACTGTTTATGAAGGAATTGAGTTTTTTCATGAGTTCCATGTTAGGCTCTTTTACTTTGTATATGTTACTCAGGAAGCCGTATCATACATTAACGGATAAAAAAGGTTGGAATGCTCTGGTTGCCAATCTTTTTCTGATAACAATTACCGTATTGATTTTATTGCTTTTTGGCGGATTGATTTTCGGCACCGGTTTTATGAAATTGAAAGATTTTAGCCCTCAGGTAATTATGAATACTATTACACATTTTCATGGGTTATTATTGGAAAAGACCGGATATAATATTTTCTCTCAAAATGTTACGGATAAATTGATACAAAGCCTATCATCTCTTCTTCCTAATATATTCAATTTAACCAATAGTGTCTTGTCTAATTTTATTATGATGATTTTTATTCTTTTTTTCTTGTTAAAAGGAGGAAAAAAGATGGAAACAGAATTAGAAAAAATGATCCCTTTGTCACCTCAAAGTATTTCTTTGTTGAAAAATGAAACAGGAAATGTCGTTGTCAGTAATGCTATTGGGATTCCGATGATTATTTTTTTACAAGCTTTGATTGCATCTTTGGGATATTGGATTTTTGGCATAAAAAACCCAATAGTTTGGGGAGCATTGACAGGCCTTTTCGGGATAGTCCCTATTTTAGGTACATCTATTATTTGGTTTCCGTTAAGTGTTTTTTTGATTTTAAGTAATAATTTGTGGCAGGGAATAGGATTAATATTGTTCAGTCTCATTATCATTACCAATATCGATAATGTTTTTCGTATTTTTTTCTTAAATAGATATGCCCAGATACATCCATTGATTACAATATTCGGAATTATACTTGGCTTAAATCTTTTTGGTTTCTGGGGGATTATTTTCGGACCTTTGTTGCTTTCTGCATTTTTGATATTGTTGAAGATATATAAGTTTGAGTTTTTGGAAAAAGAAATTTGAAAGCTTAAATCTCTATTTATTGAAATTTAGAAATCACAAAACGGCATCTTTTTTGTAATCTCTAGTTTGCAATTTAATATAATTGTTGTATATTTGCATGATAAATCTGTCTGCAAAGTGGAAGCCTTTTTTAAGATACATCAATACTTAGTTGAACGCGTTAATTGTCCAATAAATAGGAAGTTAATGAGTGAAATTAATTGGAACGACCGGTTAATTGGAATAAAAGGTTCCCGAGGTGTAGGAAAAACGACTTTCCTTTTAGAATATGCTAAAGAAAACTTTGGCTCGGAAAATAAAGAATGTTTGTATATTAATCTCAATCATTTTTATTTTACAGAAAAGAAATTGATGGATTTTGCTAATGAATTTCGCATGAAAGGCGGAAAAGTTTTGCTGATCGATCAAGTTTTCAAATATCCGGATTGGTCTAAGGAATTGAAATATTGCTACGATAATTATCCCGATTTGAAAATTGTTTTTAGCGGATCTTCCGTGATGCGTTTGAAAGAAGAAAATCCGGATCTTTCAGGTAAAGTAGTATCTTATAATTTGAGAGGTTTTTCTTTCCGGGAATATATTAATTTGATAGCAGAAAAAGACTTACCTTCATATTCGTTGGAAGAAATCATTAGGAATCATGTCGTAATTGCAAAAGATATATGTAAGGAGATAAAACCTTTAGCTTATCTTCAAGATTACATCTACCACGGATATTATCCATTTTTCCTGGAAAAAAGGAATTTTTCGGAAAATTTATTGAAAACCATCAATATGATGTTGGAGGTAGATGTTCTTTCTATCAAACAAATTGAACAAAGTTATCTTCCGAAACTGAGAAAATTACTATATTTGTTGGCCGGAGCTGGACCTCATACTCCAAACATAAGCCAGTTGGCTAACGACATTGAAACATCACGTGCTACTGTTATGAATTATATGAAGTATTTGAAAGATGCCAGGTTAATCAATATGCTTTATCCGGAGGGGGAGGATTTCCCAAAGAAACCGGCGATGATTTATATGCAAAATCCGAACCTGATGTTTCCGATTTGTCTTACGAACGTAGATAAGCAACCTTCTATAGAAACATTTTTTTGTAGTCAAGTACATAAAGATTATAAAGTGAATATAGGAAATAAGGGTGCCCAATTTTTAGTAGAAAATAAATATAATTTCAAGATAGAAGAAAATACATCCAAAGTGAAAAGTAATCCGGATATTTATTTCGCAGTTGATGAAATGGAAGCCGGAGAAAAAAATATCATTCCACTTTGGTTGTTTGGTTTTTTATACTGAGACTTTGTGACTAAATAGAAACTTTCATTTAATATTTTAATACAATGGCTAAAACAAAGAAGTTCTTAACATGTGATGGAAATCAGGCTGCTGCGCATATTGCATATATGTTCAGCGAAACTGCCTCGATTTATCCTATCACACCATCATCAACAATGGCTGAATATGTTGATGAATGGGCTGCCGCCGGAAGAAAAAATATCTTCGGCGAAAAAGTCCGCGTAGATGAAATGCAATCTGAAGCCGGTGCTGCTGGCGCTATGCATGGAGCATTACAAGCAGGAACATTGTCCACAACATTTACCGCTTCTCAAGGTTTGTTGTTGATGATTCCTAATATGTATAAAGTAGCAGGAGAATTGCTTCCGGGAGTTTACCATGTATCTGCCCGTGCATTAGCATCTCATGCACTTTCTATTTTTGGAGACCACCAAGACGTGATGGCAGTTCGCCAAACCGGTTGTGCTATGATCGCTACAGGTTCTGTTCAGGAAGTAATGGACTTAGCTGCCGTTGCCCACTTAGCAGCAATCAAATCACGTGTTCCTTTCGTTCACTTCTTCGACGGATTCCGCACATCTCACGAAATCCAGAAAATTGAAATGTTGGAAAACGAAGATCTGGCTCCAATGATTGATCAAAAAGCGTTGTCAGAATTTCGTCAACGTGCATTGAATCCTGAAAATCCTGTAGCTCGCGGTATGGCAGAAAATCCTGATATTTATTTTCAAGCCCGTGAAGCTTCTAACGTATATTATAATCAAGTAGTTGGTATCGTTGAAGAATATATAAATCAGTTGAGTGCTTTAGTAGGACGCAAATATGGTTTGTTTGATTATTATGGAGCAGCTGATGCTGATCGTATAATCATCGCCATGGGCTCTGTTACCGAAGCCATCAAAGAAACTATCGACTATTTGAATGGAAAAGGAGAAAAAGTAGGATTGGTTGCAGTTCACCTGTATCGTCCTTTCTCTGCGAAACATTTCTTGGCTGCTGTTCCTAAAACGGCTAAACGCATCGCCGTATTAGATAGAACTAAAGAACCGGGAGCTACCGGAGAGCCACTTTACTTAGATGTAAAAGATTGTTTCTATGGTTCAAAAGAAGAACCTACTATTGTAGGAGGCCGTTACGGACTTTCTTCTAAAGATACCACCCCGGCTCAGATATTGGCAGTTTACGAAAACTTATCATTACCTGAACCTAAAAATGGATTCACTATTGGTATCGTTGATGATGTTACTTTTACTTCTCTTCCTCAAAAAGAAGAATTAGCATTTGAAAACGGACCTTTCGAAGCTAAATTCTACGGATTAGGAGCTGATGGTACTGTAGGAGCTAACAAAAACTCCATTAAAATCATTGGAGACAATACTGATAAATATTCACAAGCTTATTTTGCTTACGACTCTAAAAAATCCGGTGGTTTTACATGCTCGCACTTGCGTTTTGGAGATAATCCTATCCGTTCGACTTATTTGGTTAACACTCCTGATTTCGTAGCATGTCACGTACAAGCTTATCTTCGTTTGTATGATGTAACCAAAGGTTTGAAAAAGGGAGGAACATTCCTTTTAAATACTATTTGGGACAAAGAAGAAGTAAAAAAACATCTTCCTGACAATGTAAAGAAATACTTAGCTGTTAATAAAATCAATTTCTATACAATCAATGCTACAGGTATTGCTGAAGAAATCGGTTTGGGTAACAGAACCAATACGATCCTTCAATCTGCATTCTTCAAAATCACAGGTGTAATTCCTTATGATTTGGCTGTAGAACAAATGAAGAAATTTATCGTAAAATCTTACGGTAAAAAAGGTGAAGATATTGTAAATATGAACTATGCTGCTGTTGACCGTGGTGGTGACGTCGTGAAAATCGAAGTTCCTGCTGAATGGGCTAATATCCGGTTGGAAACTGAAAAAGCAGACACTAATGTTCCTGCATTTATTGCTAAAGTAGTTCGTCCGATCAATGCTCAGGCTGGAGATGACCTTCCTGTATCTGCATTCAAAGGTCGTGAAGACGGAACATGGGATCAGGGAACTTCAGCTTACGAAAAACGCGGTGTAGCCAGTCATGTTCCGGTTTGGATTCCTGAAAATTGTATTCAATGTAATCAATGTGCTTATGTTTGTCCTCACGCTGCTATTCGTCCATTTGTGTTGGATGCGGCAGAACAAGCTAAAGCTCCTGCTGATATGACTATGTTGAAAACTCAGGGAAAACAATTTGAAGGAACTACATTCCGGATTCAAGTCGATGTGCTTGACTGTATGGGTTGCGGTAACTGTCCTGATGTTTGTCCGGGTAACAAAAACGGCAAAGCATTGCAAATGGTTGCAATCGAAACACAATACGATAACCAAAAGAACTGGGAATTTTGCACTAAAGAAGTTTCTTCTAAACAGCATTTGGTAGATACTTCATTGAATGTGAAAAATTCACAGTTTGCAACTCCTTTGTTTGAGTTCTCCGGAGCATGCTCCGGTTGTGGTGAAACTCCTTATGTGAAATTGATTTCTCAATTATATGGAGACCACCAGATGGTAGCGAATGCAACAGGTTGTACTTCAATTTATTCAGGTTCTGCTCCTTCTACTCCATATACTAAAAATACACAAGGACATGGTGTGGCTTGGGCAAACTCATTGTTTGAAGACAATGCAGAGTATGGTTTGGGTATGAATATTGGTTCGGAAGTCATGCGGGATCGCGTAGAACGCCTTATGAAAGAAGGTTTGTCTTGCGACTGCTGTTCTGCCGAAATGAAAGCATTGTTCCAACAATGGATTGATAATCGTGGAGATTATGTAGTAACTCGTGAAGTGGCCGACAAATTGATTCCAATGGTTCAAAAATGTACTTGTGACATTTGCAAACAATTGACAGAATTGACACACTTCTTCGTAAAACGTTCACAGTGGATTATCGGTGGTGACGGTTGGGCTTATGATATCGGTTTCGGTGGATTAGACCATGTAATCGCTTCCGGTCAAAACGTAAATATATTGTTTGTAGATACAGAAGTTTACTCCAACACGGGAGGTCAATCTTCCAAATCTACTCCGGTAGGTGCTGTTGCTAAATTTGCTGCTGCGGGAAAACGCATCCGTAAGAAAGATTTGGGTATGATTGCAACTACTTACGGTTATGTATATGTTGCTCAAATCGCAATGGGAGCCAACCAGGCGCAAACATTGAAAGCTATCCGCGAAGCAGAAGCATATGACGGACCATCCATTGTTATTGCTTATTCACCCTGTATCAACCATGGTTTGAGAAGTGGTATGGGTAAAGCTCAGGCTGAACAAAAAGCTGCTGTTGAATGTGGTTACTGGCACTTGTGGCGTTTTGACCCGAGATTGGAAGCTGAAGGAAAAAATCCTTTCCAATTAGATTCCAAAGATCCGGATTGGAGCAAATTCCAGGATTTCCTTAAGAGCGAAGTTCGCTTCTCTTCTTTGATGAAACAATATCCGGAGGAAGCTAAAGAACTGTTCAAGATAACTCAAGAAAACGCTGAATGGCGTTTGAATGGTTATAAGAGAATGGCTGCTATGAATTTTGAAACTGCTCAATCAGCAGAATAAATAAATTGAGTGAATAGTGAACGGTGAGCAATGAACGGAAAGTTTGTTGTTCACCGTTTCTGTTTTAATGAGTTATTGAGTTATCATATCAGTTATTTATAATAGTATTAGTGGTGACCATTGTGTATTAGCTACAAAAATTATGTTGCCATGCAGTTTGGATTGTAGATATTCTTATCATGGTTACAAAATTTGTGTTTTTGTTAGAACAATGGGTATTGAGATCTCAAAAAAAAACTATACATTTGTAAAATCTTAAACATTCAAAAATAAATTGCTTATAGGATTAAAAACAAAAATTGCGATATATTAAAATAAAAGCGTTAACTTTTGTTCTTGCTTTTCTGAAACTTAGGAAATTTCAAAGAGTGTAGTACAGGAATCAGTAAAGTTGATGCTCACGTCTCTTCCGGCGTGGGCTTTACTTGATTTGTACTACCAAGGTATCCTAAGACCTCAGAAAGCAAATTGGAGTTATGTCCCACGCTTTTGCATTTTAAATAACCGCAAACTTGGTGACGGGAAGTGTTATATTATTTTTTATGAAAACTGAATTTAATCTATCATTAATGAAAATATAAGCTATAGTATATTAAAATAAAAGCGTTAACTTTTATTCTTGCTTTTCTGAAACTTAGGAAATTTCAAAGAGTAGTACAAGAATCAATAAAGTTGACGCTCATGTCTGTTTTGGCGTGGGCTTCTACTTGATTTGTGTTACAAAGGTAATTTTAATGACCTCAGAAAGCAAATTGGAGTTATGTCCCACGCTTTTGCATTTTAAATAACTGCCGGCTTGGGACAGGAGGCATATTATTATTTTTTATGAAAACTAAATTTAAACTATCAATTGCAATTATCTGTTCGTTGATAATTATTAATGAAGCGCCTGCTCAATCATTCTGGAAAAAATTAGGAAAAGCTGCAGAGCAAATCGGAAAAGAATTAATAACAATTCCGGCTGACAGTACCGGTACTAAGTCTACAGCGACAGAAACAAAAACTGCAACAGCAACGGAGACAAAAGTAAATATCAATCCATTCAAAGATGTTGTTGCGATATCTCCTGTCAACGGACTGGAAATAAATATATTGGGATGTGAACCTTCGGACAAATATGTTGTGCTTGTTTATACCATTACGAACAGAGGACCGGAATTCGGCTTCAGAATAAGAGGTTCTTCTCCTCCTTATAAATCTAATGCTATAGATGAATTTGGAAATCAATACTGGCTCAAAAACTATTTTGGGAATGTGGCAGATAACAACGGGCGTGAAGCCTATAACACCTTGCCGACTGATGTTCCCATCAAAATACAAACCGTAATTTCTAATGTTTCGCCACAGGCAAACAAACTGACACAAGTAAAGATTTTAAGTAGCAAAGGAGACTTTATTATTAAAAATGTTCCGATCATACGGTCGAATGTATCTGTTCAGAGTAGTACAACATCTACGGATTGTAATGAAGCGCTCGATGCTCAAAAGATCAACGATATTTTTTATAAAAAATACGGAGTAATGCCGTCTAAAAGGCTAAAAATAAATGATAATAAACTACTGTATTATCATGCTAAAGGAAGCGATTTGGAAGCAATGGGCTGCTTTTTCATTTTCGAAAAAAACAATTGTGTATGGAATGTAACTAAAATTGAAGAAATAGGCACCTTAGCATACGGATCTACTATAGATTCCATTCAAATAGTAAGTGTTCAAGGTAAAGATTATCTGTATTACGAATCGTATATGACAGGTGGAAGCGCCGGAAATTATGATATTTATTTTGGTTTATACGATTATGATATGTATCAAAACTATACCATCGACTACAGTTTTTATCCTACAAAAGAAAAAAACAAATCCAGTGTCAATTTAATTTCCAGTGATAATCTGAAGTTTAAACCGGTGCTTTCCGACTTTCTGAGAAATAGAATGAAGCTTTCTTCCCGCACAGAAGAAGCAAAGAAAGCAAGAACACAAAGAAGGACTTATGGCAAATAATCCAATTTATAAATTATTTATATTATGAAACTATCTCTTAAATTTTTAAATCGTTGGGAAAATTCCATTTTTAAGACTTACAGCGAAAGTCACCAACCAATCAGTTCGTTTGTAGCAACAACTGTTATGTATGCATCCGGAGCGTCTGTAGTCTCCCTGTTTATTATGCAAATGTGCAATACCCAAAAATCTACACAAGACACAGTCGTTGGTAGTATTATTGGGATTGTATTTCTGATTACCGCCTACAAAGTTTACCGAGTAATTAAGAATTTCCGGACAATAGGAAGCAAAATAGGTTTTACTGCCTACATCTTGCTTCTCTTTGGAATCAGCACTTGTATTTTCGTGACATTGGCAAGCATTGCACTGATGATAGTCTTGGCGTTATTAGCAATTTGGCTTGTTTTTTCACTGATAGGCAGCGATAGTTCTTCCGGAGGAAGCGGCAAGAAAAAGAAAATTAATGTACGCTACAGCGATGGTACTTCTGAAGATATGGAAGAAGACGGAAGAGGCATATTAGGAGAAACTTATTATAAAAACAAGAATAGTGGCAACACTTATGTTGATTAAAAAAACAGTTTGAGAATAAATTAAATCAAATTATTAAGAAATGAAAAAGTATCTATTTCTAATTATTGTGTCTTTATTGACAATCAGTGCTGCAAAAGCACAAGTGTTCATAGTAGAAAGTGGAAGTACGTCAACTACTTATGCCGATTTGGAAAGTGCAGTAGCAGCCGCCCATAATGATGACAACTTATATATACCTGCAGGGATTCATAATATAAAAAATAGTTGGCTAGGATATGATGGAGAACATAACTTTACCAATACATTGTTTATTTCTAAAAGATTAAATATCATAGGAGCAGGATATAATCAGGGTAGTCAATCCAGCATAATACAAGGTAAAATAATATTTGCCAAACAGGCTTCAAAATCAACAATAACCGGAATCCTTTTTAATGATGCAGTATATGCTGATAGTATTTCAAATATGATGATTAGCAGGTGTAAATTTCGTAGTTGGTTTAATTTAAGTGGAGTTGGTGATAATAATATCATTAAAGAATGTCGATTTGATGTGGTAGTAAGTCAAGGATTTATCTATATAACTGGGGGACCATTGAGAGAATTAAGGGCTATATTTTCAAAGAATATTTTCAGTGGAGGAACTTATAGTTATGATCATTATAGCATTTCCAATATAGCTTCTCAAACATTTGTAAATAATCTTTTTAGGAGAGGAAGAATTCATTGCTTTATGTCAAACTTTGAAAACAATATAATTTGTCTTGGAGAAGGAAATGCAAGTTATGATTCGGAATATTCTTTGGAATCTTCTAATTCTGGAAATATTTTTAGAAACAATCTATTTGTTGACGGACATCTGAAATTAGGGGATGGCAATTCACTTGAAAATAATATTGTAGATCAAAAATATTCAACTGTATTTGTGAATCCAGAGAGTGAAGATTTTCATTTGCAAGATATGTCACAAGGAAAAAATGCAGGGAACGATGGTACTGACGTCGGTATTTATGGTACCGCTTTCCCTTTTAAAGAAAACTGTCTGCCTTCCATTCCTTATTTTTCTCTCTTGAATGTTGCTTCGGAAACTGATGCCAACCAAAAATTAAAAGTAGATATTAAAATAGAAGCTCAAGAAAGATGAAACAGTTATTAAAAAAGACATTACTTTTCTTTTTTGCCCTGTTTTATGTTCTTTCCGGTTGGAGCCAAAATATTGTTGCTTTTGAGTATTGGTTTGACGAAGCCTATACCTCGAGGCAACAATATGTCCCTACAGCATCTCAATCGGTAGATGTAAAACAGGCTATCGAAGTATCTTCTGTGGGCGATGGTTTTCATATCATCCACATGCGGGCAAAAGATAGCAATGGTGTAAACAGTGTAGTATATTCCCAATGCTTTTACAAAAACAAGGCATTGAGCAGTGAATTATCCATTACTTCCTATGAATACTGGTTGGATAATCATTTCGAAGAACGAAGAACAGAACAGGTAAATGAAAGTCAAAACTTTGTTATCTTGTCTCAATTGGATATGTTGGGAATCGATCCAGGTTTCCACCTATTTTACATTCGATCGAAAGATAATGTTGGTAGATGGAGTGTGCCACGAAGTATTTCATTTTATCAAAATCCGCCATTACCGGATGGAAATAAAATAGATGCCTATTGTTATTGGTTCGACAAAGATTTTGATAATATAGAACTGGTCCTGCTGGATACACCTGTTAATCCATGCGAACAACAGCTCGAAATAGCCATTCCGGAAAACTTTGCATTAGGAGAACATTTATTCAATATTCGGTCAAGAGATTTGACTGGAAAATGGAGTGTTGTGGCTATCGATACATTTAGTATTGAGCAAGCAAATGCAATTGATCGGCATTCGATCAATAGTTCTCCAATGATTTATCCTAATCCATTTAAGAATCAATTGTTTATTCTGCCGAATGATTTAACCGGTACCATCACGGTTGATTTAATTGATATAAACGGGAAAGTGATGTTCTCTGATAAGATTGAAGCATTCGGGAATGAAATACCACTTAATATTCCGGATTTACCTAATGGATTATATGCAATTAGATTGACGGGAGAAGACAAAAGAACAATAAACATCAAGGTTATAAAGAAGTAACATGATGATACCGGTTTTTATACAAGGGAAGTTATTGAATAGAAAAATAATAAAATAGTAATGTACAATGAATAAAAAATTTAGCTTTTGGTTACTGTTCATAGTGAGCATGGTAACCGTGTTATTCAATTCTTGCACCAATTTTTCAAGTCAGGATAAAGGTGTAGTTATTAATGGTGTAAAATGGGCGACTTGCAATGTTGACAAACCTGGAACTTTTGTTGCCAAACCCGAAAATATAGGAATGTATTACCAATGGAATCGCAAAGTAGCACAGGTTGATAGCAAAAATGTAACTAATGATAATACTTATCCTACCGGTAGAACATGGGAAAAATCCAATGATCCTAGCCCTACAGGTTGGCGTGTTCCTACTTTAGAAGAAGTTCAAAAACTATTCGACTACAAAAGAGTGAGCCAAGAAAATACAATCGTAGATGGTGTATTCTGCTCAAAATTTACCGATAAAGAAACAGGAAATTCGATAATTATACCGAGTTTCAATTCTAGAGGTTCTGCCTTTTCTTATTGGAGCAGTACACAACGTAGTGAGAAGGTTGCGTACGGTTTTACCTGTGGTAGCAATAGTTATGGTAGTGGAACCATTACCAATGGTACGCGTAGCTGGTATAATATCCGTTCGGTTGCAGAGTAAAATTTAAACTTAACAAGATGAAAATGAATATTAATGCGAATCAGTATTTGAATTTACTATTCCGTTAGGGAATGATTTCAACTCCTGATTTGCATTATTAATAAATAAATAAATTATAATGAAAATGAAACGATTCTTTTTCTTTATGGCAATGACAGTGTTTATTGCAATAAATGCTTCTTCCCAAAATTGGTTGAATAAAGCATTAAAAAAGGTAGATAATGTACTTAACGAAGTAAATGGGACATTATCCGGTGATAACAATCAACAAGTAAAGCCGGTTGAAGCTACTTCTGATAAAAAAGAGGAGGCAGCGCCTCAAATAGAACAAGTACAACAGTTACAAGAAAAAGCAATACCACAATTGTTTGAACCTATTTATATTGGTTTAAATGGAAAATTTACTTCTGTTGAAATAACAAATAAACAATTGGGTAGTGTAGAGGCTTATACTTTTGATAATCTTGGTCGTTTGTTGGAAAAACGTGTTTATTCAAACGCAACAAAAAGAACATTAATTGCAAAAGATTCCTATATAAGAAATTCGGCAGGGGATCTAATAGAAACATATAGTGGGTTTAATCTCAATGACAATCATTACATTGGTGAAACCCGTTGGCGTATGATTGAAAAAAATGGTAATAAAGAACGCTGGCAAGAGATTAAAGATGATTGGTGGGGGGCAAAATATAAGGACATTGAATATAAGGACAACCAAAGAAGAACTTTATCTTTTGTTATTCAGAAAAAAAATGGAGAAAGGTCGAATTTGGAATTTGTTGTGTCAACTTTCAACAATCGGGGGCAGATACTTACGGAACTATCAGACACGGGTCCGAATAATCCGAAAAACACTACCATTAGAACATACAACGACAAAGGCCATTTGCTGAAAGAAGATTATGAGCAAGTATTCTCAGATGGAACTATTAATAAAGTGGAAAATGCAAGTTACACCATCAATAAAGAAGATGAACTCGGTAATCCGCTTCAAGTAACAGACAATGATAAAAAAATTAAAATCTATAAATATTTTAAGTAAACAATGTTTAATATTACTTTCCTGACTTCGATACTCTTCTTTTACAAAATAAACACATGAAAAATAAGAAAATATACCTTCTTGTTTTACTCTTACAATGGTTGCTGTTAGGGGCTTGTTCTGAGTCCATATCAAAACAAGAAAAAGAAAAATTGGTTGAAGATGGAAGAAACGGAATAACAAATTCTAGGTATTCTTCTAACCATAGCCGAAAACAAAGGGCTACAGATATTGCTAAAAAACAATTGATAGATAATATCAATAAAAAGGAATATGCAAAGGCATTTCTTCAGGTGGCGGCAAATAATAATGATTTTGAGGCAAGAAATTACCTTCGAAAGTTGAATAATAAAAAAGTGAGATTAAATACTATTTTATTAGAATTAGTGGTAGATGAATGGAAGACTACTGAAGGTCCATTTGTTAGTAAATTATGTAATATTTGGAGAGATTTTCTGACATTTCTTTTAACAGGAAGTATTAATGTTTCTTGGTGGGAAATTTTGTTACTGGTTTTATTCCCACTTTTTGTCTTTATTTTATTTTTTGTATGGTTCAGTCAATTCCAATGGATGGAATATTCGGTTATGTATAACAAAGGAAATAAAAAGCTAATATGGGTACCTATAGTATTTATTATTTATGGATTATATGCTTGCATTGTAGGAGATCTTAGTATGGATACTTACTGGAATTTAGGGCGTTTTACTTCTGTTGATGGATTTTCGAGTTTTTTTGCATCAATAGCAATCTTTACAACTTGGGTTCTTACATGTATCAGTTTATATACTGTTTATATCATAGTGTTTTATTCTCCTAATCGTCATGCTATGATAATTAGATTGTTAAATTTATTCTTTTTAAGTATTTTAGCTTTCTCTGTAGGAGTAATTGGATCCATAATTATAGCAATTGTAATTGTATATAAAATAGCAACAAAAACATTGCTTTTTGAAGAATTATCTTCTGATAATAATTTCTGTAAACGAAAAGTAGAGTGCTCTCATAAAACGATTAGTGGAGGATGTGATTTAAATAATGGTTGGGGTTGTGCTGTTGAAGAAGGAAGTAGTATATGTCCTTATGATATTCGAATAAATTGATATAAAAAAACAGGAGTTAAATCTCAAATGTATAGTGAGTAATTTCAACAGGTGCTTTTGTCAATTATTACATTAGTAAAAAATAACGTTAAAAAATATTTATGAAAACAAAAATATTACTTCTTTGGATGATTTGTATGCTTTGGTCAATGCAAACTCATGGGAAAATACTTGTAGATGGAATTTATTATAATTTTTTAGGAAAAAATGCTACTGTGACTTCTGCTAATAACGGAGGTCGCTATGACGGAAATGTGGTTATTCCTGAAACTGTTATTTATTCAGGCATAGCCTATAGTGTGACTTCAATTGGAGATAATGCTTTTTCTTATTCAGGCTTGACAAGCATTACGATTCCTAATAGTGTAACTTCAATTGGAAATGATGCTTTCTATAATTGTACAGGTTTGAAAAGTATTACGATTCCTAATGGTGTGAAATCAATTGGAAATTATGCTTTTAATAGCTCAGGATTAACAAGCATTATGATTCCGAACGGTGTAGTTTCAATTGGAAATTATGCTTTTTCTCATTGTTTTCGCTTAACAAGCATTACGATTCCTAGTAGTGTGACTTCAATTGGAGATTTGGTTTTTGATAATTGCTCTGTCTTAAAAGAATTTATTGTTTCGGAACAGAACCAAAATTATTCAACAATAGATGGAGTATTATTCAGTAAGGATAAAAATGTTTTAATTAATTATCCAAATGCTAAATCAAGCAAATATTCGATACCTAACAATGTGGATTCAATTGGATTTTGTGCTTTTTTTCATTGTTCAGGCTTGACAAGTATTACAATTCCTAGTAGTGTGAATTCAATTGGAGATTATGCTTTTTCTCATTGTTCAGGCTTAAAAGAAATATATACTAAAAATCCAATTCCGCTAATGTTAGGAAACTCAGCTCTCTATTATGTAGATAAAACAACTTGTATATTATATGTTCCAAAAGGATCAAAAATTAACTATCAATCAGCTAATCAATGGAAAAATTTCACCAATATCATTGAAGAAGATAATAGTAGTATAGAATCATTCAATTTGAATGGTGTTGCCTTATATAGTATTCCTAATGGGATTCGCATAGAAACAATTCAACCAATTGCTGTATCTATTTTCAATATTTCGGGACATAAATTATACCAGTCTGCGATTGATTCAAATACGGATATTGATTTGCTTAAAGGGATTTATATCTTACAAATTAATACAAGCAATGGAACTATAACTAAGAAAGTAATGAAACAATAATAGAACAATGAAAACACAAAGATTTTTAACAGTCCTAGTGGCTTTAGCTATAGCTTTGGCCTATACTAGTTGCAAAGATGAAGAGGGTAAAAATTCCTCCGGTGATTCCTTTACCTCTGATAATAAAGAGGTAAATATTGATGTATCTGTCACACCAAACGTTCCTACTGGTGAGTTAGTTTTCGCAAAAATAACAGATTTCAGTAAGTTTGATCAAACGCTTGTTAGCGGAACAACGGAAGGTTTGAAACGTACATTAGTTCTGAAAAAAGAAAGTGGTACTCTAAAATGTGGGGTTGTTATAGGTGATTAACTTAGGATACCTCCCAGCTATTTAGGTATATCTGCCCCAGATATTGTCCCCAATTATGTAATTGTGCAAAAGGAGATCAATGGAGTTATATACGATGGTCTCTGCAGCGTTCTCACCGGAAAAGAAACTATACCTTGCAAATACACTGGCGGGATGAGGTTCGAAATGGACACTATCGAAGGTAAAGTTTTTCCTAGTGGCATTGTCTACGCTTTCGACGGTGATCGTAAGTCAAAAGTTACCAAAGAAGGGGATCAGCATTGGTTTTACTTTAACGGTATTGAGCTTAACTATCCTGACAAAGAGAACATCGAAATTTACAAGGATGGCAGTAAGCAAGGTATAAAGATAAAAGGCGAAAGAAAGCCCCGCATCAAAGCCGACACTTACGACGAGTTAATTCCGGTAACTGGAACAAAGTATTATTACCGCGAGACCAAAACCAGTTATTCGTTAATGACCCACTTCATTGCTCGCATAGGCGACAAATACGGATTGGTTCACTATACTGGAGCGGTTATTATCCCTGTAACCTACGCTGGTTACGACCCTCTGGACGATGGAAGAACTCAGTTGACAGCCGTTTACTTGTGGTCCCCATTCAAAGGTGCCAACGCTAGTCAAAAAAAGGCCCTCGACTGTAATGGCGACCCATACAAGATGACCAAAAGGACATCTGAGGAGCGCCAAAAGTATTATGATGAAGAAAACAGAAAAGAAATCGAAAAAAACAGAGAGGACTACCAAAGAAGGCTAAACTCTGGAAAGTAATTTTCTGTCACCCAATAACAAAAGCTTCTGCATGTAGTAGAAGCTTTTGTTCCTTATGTGTCTCGTCCCACAGCAATTAAAATGCACCATTACATGGTTGGTTTATTGATGCGTATTTTGTTTTCCATTCGAGGGGGGGAGTCAAATTGGCTAATGAAAAAGTCAGTCAATTATAAAAAGAGCCCAACAATGGAAATAAAACTTAAGTTGTTTATTATTGCAGGTATGAATGGAATCTGGCAAAACTTCTATTACCGATAAGATTCTCAAATTAAGGTTGTGTTTATATTAATCAGCTCCTGATAGATTAGATTTTATTATAAAAGCTAAAGAAGCCGGTTATTATATTCGTTTGTTTTTTGTTGGAACAGATCATTCGGCAATTAATGCTTCGCGCATAGTTCACCGGGTTTTGGAAGGGGGGACATGATGTGCCGATATCGAAAATGGTCTTTTCGACAAAGCCCTTTTTTATTCCTTTTTTGTGACAGCAAAAAAGGAATAAATGATTTTTGCATTTCTTTAACAAATTTCCACCCGAAAAATTAGCCGAAAAAATATTGAAGAAAACAAATATGCGTTTTTATGGTATTTAGTCGCAATTTTTTTATAGTAGGACTTCATGGACCTTGTAGTCCTACTATAATAGTCGTATAGTAGGACTATAATGCTTCTGTAGACCTACTATATTTTATTAAAAAAGGAAGGTTTTTTGATAAAAAAAGTAGAAAAAAAGGCAAAAAAGAGGCCTGGAAAAATGTTTCCAAGCCCTTTTTCTCACAAGTTGATGTACCTGTGACATTACCGTAGAGTAACGGTTTATGTATTTTTATTTAACTTCTTCCGGCTTCCTTACCGGCGAACAGTTGTATGACATCA